>NZ_CDWWXA010000011.1:41742-64251 GCF_977971845.1 Frankia sp. CeCAU1
AGGCCTCGTGAACCAGATCGGCACTGCGCTCAGTAGGCCTGCTCCATGATCTTGGATGCGAGGGCGAAGACGCCGCCAACGACCAGCAGTGCGCCAGCCGCGATCCACAACGGCACCGAGGCGAGCGGGAGGGCGAACGTCCCGGCAACAAAGCCTACGATGATCAGAAGTACCGCGGCCCACGAACCCGTGTTGGCCTTGTGGTGACCGGTCTCACTAGCCACGTCCACTCCCGTCCGTCCTCATCGGGGCCGCCCGGCGACCCGATGCACATCGTTTTCCGGTGCGAGACTACCCGCGATCGGCATGTCCGATCCCGGATGGCGATGTACCTTTGCCCAATCTCGCCATTCTGCCCGATCTTGCCATTCCCTTCCCGCGCCGGGAGCCCGGTCACCCGAATCCGGCGACCCGCCGCAAGTCCACCAACTGGTCGTCGAGCCAGCGCCGCACGTCGTGGGTGCGGACCTGTCTGGCGGCCGCGGTGAGCCGGCGATGGCGCTCCTCCATCGGCATCGTCAGCGCGGTGTACAGGGCGTCGGCCATCTGCTGCACGTCGAAGGGGTGCAGGGTAACGGCGAACTCGCCCAGCTCCTCGTGCGCCCCGGCCATCTCCGACAGCGCCAGCACGCCGCCACGCCGGTTGACGACCGCGACCTCCTTCGCGACCAGGTTCATCCCGTCGGCGATCGCGTTGACGATCAGAACGTCACAGATGGAGTAGGCCGCCACGGCGAGCGGGAAGTCCTCGACCATCCGCAGGTCGATCGGCTGGCGCCCCTCCTTGGTATGCCGGGCGTTGATCTCCGCGACGACCGCGCCGATCAGGGCGATGTAGTCGGCGTACTCCGGCACGTCGGTGCGGCTGGGCTGCAGCAGCGCCAGGAAGCTGACCTTGCCCACCAGCTCCGGGTGCTGATCGAGTAGGGTGCCGAAGGCCAGAAAGCCACGCACGACGTTCTTGCTGGGGTCGGTGCGGTCCACCCGCAGGATGAGCTGACGGTCATCGTCGAGGAAGATGTAGCGCAGCATCGCCACATGCGCCGCCACCTCCTCGGAGGCCTGCGTAGCGTCCAGCGCCGCCGGGTCGACCGAGATCGGGTGGTACCGGGCGCGGACCACCCGGTCCGCCACCGTCACTGTCAGCTGCTCCAGGTCGATCGGCAGGCCGAGCAGCTCCTGGGCGCACAGGACGAAGTTGCGGGCGTAGCGCCGGGTATGGAAACCGACCACATCGCTACCGAGCAGCCCGCGCAGTAGCCGCTCCCGGATGTCGGCGGGCAGGATGCGCCACTCGTCCGGCCCTGGCCAGGGAATGTGGATGAAATGCGTGAGCACCGCATCCGGGCACTGCTCCCGCACCCAGTCAGCCACGAGGTAGAAGTGGTAGTCCTGCAGCAGGACGAGCGCCTTGCCACCCCGCGCGCGCACCTCGTCAACCACCGCGTCGGCGTAGGCCCGGTTGACCGCCGCGTAGCCGTTCTCGAAGGCGTCGTGCTCGGCCCGGGTGAACACCGGTGACAGCGACCGGCCGTAGAGGCCGTGCTGGATGAACCACAGGACCGGGTTGGACCACACGCTGTAGAAGTCGGCGTAGGCGGTCGGATCGGTAACGACGAGCCGGACCCGGATGGCGGGGCCGTCCGGGTCACCCTCCACGAGCCGGGGCGAGGGATAGGTCTGGACGAGGATGGAGCTCCCGGCGCTCTCCCCCGCGACGGCGACGTCCTCCTCGCTGGCTGCGCCGCACACCCACACCGCGTCGTCGAGATGCTCGGCGAGTCCGGACAGGGCCGAGACGAGGCCGCCCGCCCCCCTGGTGACGGTACGACCGGTGGCGTCCCGGTCGAACCTGACCGGACCGCGATTGGACAGCAGCACGAGCGGCAGGTCGAGCGACAGGTCGAGCGGGGTGAAGTCCGACACGGCGGATGCGGCCTCCTGGTCACGGGCGGTACTCGGCGTCCGGCACCGCTGAACCCGAGCGCCCGAGCGCACGGGGACAATCCGGACTGTAGTAAGCCCGGCTTTCGGATGCACCGCGTTGCAACGCGGCTAGGACGTTGTTACCCAGACCTTCATCTGGTTACTGCTCTCACCCGAAACGTGTCCTCCTGTAATCAGATGCCCCGGCAAGCCGCAACGGGGAGATCCCGTCCCACGTCGGGAGGCGTGCCGTGCCTCACCCCGGCCGTCTACAGACCGTCCCGGTAGTCCCGAACCTCCTGCACGGCCGATCCCAACGACGCCAGCGACGTCTGCAATGTGTCGCGTGTCTCCACCAGCGCGCTGGTCAACTGTTCGACCGCACGGTGCTCACTGCCGTCGGTCGCCGCGATCACCATCGCCTGCGCCTCCTCGATCATGCTCAGCGCGCCCTCCAACTGCCCGGCCACCTCCTCGGTGCGCCGGAACGCCTCGTCGAGCTGCGCCTTGACGTCGGCGATCGTGCCTGACACCCGTCCTCATCCCTTCCTGGAACCACCGCTCCTGGAACCACCGCTCTTCGATGCGCCGGCCGAAGCCTGCCCGCCGCCGAGGCCGAGACCGAAGCGGACCCCCACCGCGAGCGCGGCCAGCGACGCGATCACCCCGGCCGGTTCCATCGGGGCGAGCCGGAACGTAGCCAGCACCATCACCGCGGCCGTGCCCGCTCCCAGGGTGCCCGCCCGCAACACCGCCTTCGCCCCATCCTCGCCGCCGGCCCCGAGGGCGACCAGGACGGCGGCGGCCACTGCCGACCCGACCAGGCATGGCAGCGCGGGCGCGGCGACGAAGGCCCGCAGAAGTCCGACGATCCCGAGGATGAGCAGGCAGGCAAGGGCGGTCAGCAGCCCGGCCGACGCCGGGCCGGTGCCCTTGGAGACGGCCCGCAGCTCGGCGGCCTTGCTCATCGCGTCCAGGCAGAGCTCGTATGCCTGGCGCGGCGCGGTCCGCGGGTCCACCTGCGCGGCGGACGGCTCGTGCGGGCCGCCGGCGCGGCCATCCCGCGCAGCCCGGCCCGCCCCCAGCGGCAGGCCATCCGACCGGTGCCGCTGCCGCGCGAGCCCCGTCCCGTGCGGTCGGCCTCCCGCCCGGCCTGTGCCAATGATCGGCCCCGCCGATCGCCCGGTTCGGCCGGGACGTACCCGCCCCCGTCGCGGTAGAGGCCGCGATTCGCCGTCCCCTTCTTCGCCAGGCCGACCCGCGGGACGGCGGCAGCCGCTTCGGCCGAGGTGTCGCCGGCCGCCGAGCGCAGCTGGTCGAGCTCGGTGAGCCCATACTGGGCGAGGGGCTCGGCGACCTGGTCCCAGACACTGCGGACCCTGGCCCGGATGTCCTGGGCGGCGTCCCGGTGCCGACGCGCGGCCGCCCGGCCGTCCTGCCGTCGGTCGCGGGCGTCGCGGCCGGCCCGGGCCCGGGCCTCGTCGGACGCACCGAGCAGGCGCCGGTACTGCATCGCAGCCTTGGCCGGATCGTCAAGATCCGGGTCGCCAAGGCCCGGGTCACCAAGGCCCGGGTCACCAAGGCCCGCGTCGCCAAGGCCCGCGTCGCCGAACAGGTCGGCGAGATCGGACGCATCCACCGGCACAGATCCAGCCACGATCCCGTTCCGTCCTCTCCCGGCGCCTGCTCGGCCGTCGATCCCCACGTCGCCGACAGCCGCCACATCGCCGACACCCGCCACGTCGCCGTCGCTTCCCGCCCCGTCGTCGGTCCGCATCGGACTACCCCTGATCCAACGGCGCGAACGGCACCACGGTGCGCGGTTCGGCCTGGACGTGCCGGTCGAACAGGACCGCCCGATTCGGCATGGTCCCACCGGCCACCGACCGGTGTCCGGCCAGGACGAACAGGTCGCTGCCGGGTACCCCGGCCGCCACCCACGCGGCGATGTCGTCCCGGTTACCCGGACCGAGGTCCTCGGCCAGCCGGGACACTCCCCGCCACCAGCCCAGCAGGTGCACGCGCTGCGCCGGTCCCCGGCGGGTGAGCGTGCGCAGGTCGTCCAGTCCGGTGCGACGGGTCACCGGGTCACGCGCCTCCAGCCCGGCCCGGCCGGCGTCCATCGCAAAGACGACGACGAGCCGCAGCGGCGGCGCGACCGGGCCCACGCTGCCGGTGAGTGCGGACTCCTCCCGGGCACGGGTCTCGTCGGCGGCACCGGCCAGCACCGACCGCAGGCCGGTGACATCGGCGACCCGAACGGGATGCCCGGCCCGGCGTACGCGCGCCGCGAGCACCTCCGCGGCGGCGAGCGCCATCGGCTCCGCGACGATGATCTCGGCCACGAGTCCACCGGCCGGGACCTGCGCGGCGACGCTGGCCGCCGCCGCCTGCAGGATGCCGACCGCCTCCCGACGCAGCGGACCGAGCACGGCGAGATGCCGGCCGGGCAGCGCGGCGAGCCGTACCCCGACCGCGGGCGGCGCGAGGTCCAGGGGCACGCCGACCAGCGCGAGGGGATCGACATCGTTCTCGGCACCGTCCCCTGAGCCGCTCCCGGAACCGCAAGCACGCCCCGGCGACGCACCGCCCGCCAGCAGGCTCGGACCGGTTCCGCCACCGTCGCCGATGATCGCTTCGGCCGCAACCGCCTCGACGGCTGTCGGCGCCGGACGCCCGTCCAACGCCTGGTAGATCGGGTTGTCGTCAAGAACCGCGGGGGCGTGACCAGCAAAGACCCGCGGGGGCCTCGCATTCGGCACACTGCGGGCGGTCGTGGCCGCCAGCCGCCCACGCAGCACGCCTATCGCCGCCGGATCCGGGAAGGCGACCCGGACGAGTTCGTTGCCCGCAGGATGGCCGTTGCGCCGGTTGACGATAGCCTCCCCGACGCCCGAGAGCGCGCCGGCAGCCTCGTTCGCCGTGGACAGCAGGACCCGTGACTCCGAGATCGAGGTACGCAGCGCCACGCGCAACGCGAACTGCCCGAAGATCGAACCACGCTTCCCGGCGGTGGCGTCAAGCGCGTCGATACCGGACAGCGTCTGACTGGCGAGCAGCAGATGGACCCCGTAGGCGCGGCCCTGGCGGGCCAGGACCTCCAGGTGCGCGACGGCCTCCCGCGCCACCGAGTCCATCGGGGTGAGCATCACCTGGAACTCGTCGACCACGACGATGATCCGCGGCCAGGCCGAGCTCCGGTCGGCCGCCCGCAGGCCTCGCAGGTCGCGGGCGCCGACCGCGCGCATCGCCACGGCGCGGCGGCGCATCTGTTCACGGACCGCCCGCAGCACCGCGACGCCGAACTCGCGGTCGCTCTCGATGCCGACGGTGTCGGCGTGCGGCAGGTAGAACGGGTCCGTCGGACCGGCGGCAAACTGGGCGAACTCCAGCCCCTCCTTGAAGTCGAGCAGATGGAAGCGGACCTGGTCGGGCCCGTAACGCGCGGCGATCCCGTAGATCACGTCGAGGAGCAACGTCGACTTGCCCGACCCGGCCTGGCCGCCGACGAGGGCGTGCACGGTGTCGTCGTCGAAGGTGAACCCCACCGGCCCGTCGGGGCCCTGCGCCACCTCGACACCCACCCCGGCGGCGCTGTCGAACTCCCACAGGCCGCGGGGCAGCATGTCGCTGATGGCGGGCGGGCGGGCGGCCTCCCGGGTGGCCGCCGCGGCGACCTGAGCCGCGACCGCGGCGACCAGCATGGAGTGCGGCGGCGGGTCCAGCTCGACCCGCAGCAGACCGGTCAGCGACGTGCGCCAGCCTCCCGCGGCGGCCCCGAGCCATCCCGGCCGATCGGCGAGGAGCTCGACCGCGGTGAACACCACCGACCTCGGCAGGGGTTCCGTCACCGAGTCCTCGTCCTCGTCGGCTCCCAGACCGCTGACGTCGGGATCCAGCGGCGTCAGCGCATCGGGACCGTCCCGCGAGCCGCCCAGGACCGGCTCCACGCCGGGCGGCCGGACCTCCACGATGGAGATCACCACCACCCCGCAGGACGGGCCCTGGGCCGCGATGGCGGCGAGCGCCCGCGCGCCCTCGTCGTGCAGCCGGGGCTCACCAAGCAGCACCAGGACGCGCCAGGGCTCCGAACGCGGAAGCCCAGCCTCCTCCCGCTCCCGCAACGAGTCGAACCGGCCACCGAGCCGGTCCACGGTGATTCTTCCCACCTCCGCCGACAGCTCCGCGAGGACCTCCTCAAGCCGGGCCCGCGTCGTGAGCGTGGGGGTGGCCACACCGGCGGCACGCAGCGGCGCAAAGCCGGCGAGCCCGGCACCGAACTCGTGGGGATCGTAGACGACGAGTCGGACCCACCCGGCCGGCGCCGCGGCGAGGACGCGGGTCAGCAGGCCACGCACGAGGTCGACCGCGGCGGGCCGGCTGGACCGGGTCGTCTCGATCCGCAGGTTCAGGCCGTCCAGCAGCGGGATGGCCAGTGGCACCGTCCGGTGCTGCGCCGTGGGATCGTCGGGCGGCACGATGACCTGACCGACCTGCCACAGAGCGGGCCGGAAACGAGCTCGGTCGCCGACCGGGGCGACACCGAAGGGGCCGTGCCGCCAGTCGGGCGCCGCCCAGGACGCGCCGGCGAATCCACGCGCCCGGGAACGGGCGATCACGGCGGCCCGGGCGAGCTCCCCGGCGACGTCGAGCCGCCCCGCACCGGACTCACCGGGGCCACCGGCCTTCCCCGAGGCACCGGCCTTCCCCGAGGCACCGGCCTTCCCGGAAGCACCGGAGCCCACCTCGGTCTCGATCCGGTCCGCCTGCTCATCCAGCCGGTCGGCGAGCGCCAGTGCCGCCCCCAGCGAGGACTGGATGCCGGCCACGAGCGTGCGCGCCCGCCGGGTACCCGACACGTCGACCTCCCCACACTGTGTGTTGCCGTGCTCGGCGTCGAGCCCCCCGACGACCATGACACGTCCGACGGAGCAAACATCCCAGAACGCGCCGACCGGCCGAACTGGCCTGCCGGCGCGACGGTCTGGACACAGGGACATCGCCGGACGAAAGCATGCGACGACATCGGCGACGTTATCGGTACAACCACCCGCCGCCTGGCCGTTCCGGACGACGGCGACGCCGGGACCACCCGAGCGGGCCACCCCCGACCGGCACCAAATCAACGGCGCCGCGCGTGTTCAATGATCCGTCGGGGCAACCGTCCCGGTCAGGTAAGCCAGCGCACCGATCGAAGGGGCGAAGGTCGGCGATGAGCAGGTGGAAAGGGAACGTCGGTGACGGACGCGGCTGACACGGCTGACACGGCTGACACGGCGGGCCGCACGGAGACGGCGGGTACGGCGGGTACGGCAGGTACGGCGGCGAAACAGCGACCGCTCGCCGTCATCGACGTCGACGGGGTAGTGGCCGACGTCCGACACCGATTGCGCTTCCTGCGCGCCAGTCCCAGCGACTGGGAGGCGTTCTTCGCAGCGGCGCCCGCCGATCCCCCCCTGGCCGAAGGGGTGGAACTGGCCCGCAAACTGGCCCGAGACCACGAGGTGGTATGGCTGACCGGCCGGCCGGAGCGTTCCAGAGAGGCGACGCGGCGCTGGCTGACCGAGCAGGATCTGCCGCCGGGTGAGCTGCGGATGCGTCCGGACGCCGACCGTCGGCCGGCTCGGGTGTTCAAACGCGCCGAACTTCGCGAGCTCGGCGCCGGCCGTCGGGTCGCCGTCGTGGTCGACGACGACCCCGCCGTGGTGGACCTGCTGCGCGCCGACGGCTGGCCGGTCCTGCGGGCCGAATGGCTCGCCTACGAGGCGACGCTGGGCAACGCCCAGGAGACCGAGGGCCGCACCTGACCATGAGCCGCGCCTCGGCGACATCGGGTACGGCCCGCGTCCGGCGGTCGGGCCCGCCGGTCAGCGCGAGGCCGACCGCCGGTACACGCGCGCGGCGAACGGCCCGAACACCACCAACAGACCCAGACACCAGGCGAGGGACTGCAGGAGGACGGAGACGACCGGACCGCCGAGGAACAACGCCCGCACGGCGTCGACGGTCACCGTCACCGGCTGATGCCGGGCGAACGCCTGCAGCCAGCCCGGCATGGTCTCCACCCGGGCGAAGGCCGAGCTGGCGAAGACCAGCGGGAAAATCCAGATGAATCCCGCCGACTGCGCCGCCTCCGCGCTACTCACCGACAGCCCGATGACGGCGGACAGCCAGGAGAAGGCGTACGAGAACAACAGCATCAGCCCGAACCCGGCCAGCGCCGCCGGCACCGTGGTCTCCCCGAACCGGAATCCCACGGCCAGACCTACCAGAAGCATCACCACGACGATGAAGACGTTGCGGGCGAGATCGGCCAGGGTACGGCCGGTGAGCAGCGCCGACCGGCTCATGGGAAGGGAACGGAACCGGTCAATCAGGCCCCGCTGACGGTCCTCCGCCAGCCCCACGCCGGTCAACATCGACCCGAAGATCACCGTCTGTAGGAAGATGCCCGGCATCAGGTAGTCCACGTACTTGACCCCGTCACCCACGTTGATCGCGCCACCGAAGACGTAGGTGAACAGCAGGACGAACATGACCGGCTGGATGGTCGCGAAGATGACGAGCTCGGGTATCCGCCAGGTCTGGATCAGATTGCGCCGGCACATCACCCACGCGTCAGCGACGGCCCACGACAGCCGCCCGCGCCCCGCCGGAGTCAGCTCGAGGGTGCTCATATGGTCACCATGTCCTTGTCATCCTTGTCATCCCGGTCGTCCCGGTCGTCAGGGTTGCCGGTGTCGCCACGGCCGTCGCCGCCCGCACGTGCGGGCGGCGTCTCGCTGCCGGCCGAAGCGCGCCCGGTCATGGCGAGGAAGACGTCGTCCAGCGACGGCCGGTGCAGGGCGACGTCGGAGATCGGCACCCCCAGCTCGTCGAGACCCCGGACCACATCGGACAGCACGCTCGCGCCCGGTACCGGCGCACTGACCCGACGCGTCTCCCCGTCGGCCGTCGCCGCGCCGGATCCGAACCGGGCGAGCACCGCCCGGGCGGCCTGGACATCCTCGGCGGCGTCACCACCGACGACGATGTCCAGCCGGTCGCCACCAACCTGCGACTTCAGCTCGTTCGGGGTACCCCGCGCGATGACCCGGCCGCCGTCGACCACCGAGATCCGGTGGGCCAGCCGGTCGGCCTCCTCCAGGTACTGCGTCGTGAGCAGGACCGTCGTGCCGTCCTGCACCAGATCGGCGATCACCCTCCACATCGCCGAGCGGCTGCGGGGATCCAGCCCGGTGGTCGGCTCGTCGAGGAACAGCACCGCCGGGTTGATAATCAGACTGGCCGCGAGATCGAGCCGCCGCCGCATCCCGCCCGAGTAGGTACGCGCCTGCCGACCGGCCGACTCGGCGAGCTCGAACCGCTCGAGCAGCTCGACCGCGCGGGCCCGCGCGACGCGGCTGCGCAGACGGTAGAGCCGCCCGAACATCTCCAGGTTCTCCAGGCCGGTGAGCCGCTCGTCGACCGCCGCGTACTGGCCGGTCAGACCGATCCGGGCACGCAGCGCGTCCGCCTGCCGGACGACGTCCAGACCGAGGACCCTGGCCTGGCCGCCGTCCGGGCGCAGCAGGGTCGACAGGATGCGTACCGCCGTCGTCTTGCCGGCTCCGTTGGGCCCCAGCACGCCGTGCACGG
Source organism: Frankia sp. CeCAU1 (assembly GCF_977971845.1). NCBI lineage: Bacteria > Bacillati > Actinomycetota > Actinomycetes > Frankiales > Frankiaceae > Frankia > Frankia sp. CeCAU1. Next base: position 51,307 of record NZ_CDWWXA010000011.1, read on the forward strand.
TGCCGGCATCGACCCGCAGGTCCAGGCCCACCAGCGCTCGTTTGCCGCCGTAGCTCTTCTGCAGGCCCTCGGTGAGGACCGTCGGGTTGTCTGTCACGAGGCGGACCGTACGACGAACCACCGACAGTTCGGAACCGAATAGGGGCGGGGGCTAGGCCGAGCTCCGCCGGGTCCGACGACTGGCCAGCTCGTCGCCGGGATGGGTCGCCGGCGGATGACCAGGCCGCTCGCAGGGCAGTTCGGCCAGCTGGCCACGCATGTCGCGCAGGGCTCGGCCGACGGCGATGGCGAACACGCCCTGTCCACCCCGGACAAGATCGATAACCTGATCGTCCGAGGTGCACTCGTACACGGTGGAGCCGTCGCTGATCAGGGTGAGCTGCGCCAGGTCGTCCACGCCGCGGGTACGCAGATGTTCCACCGCCACCCGGATGTTCTGCAGCGACACACCGGCCTCAAGCAGCTTGCGGACCACGCGCAGCACCAGGACGTCACGAAAGGAGTACAGCCGTTGGCTGCCGGAACCGGACGCGTCGCGGACGCTGGGGACGACCAGAGCGGTCCGAGCCCAGTAGTCGAGCTGGCGGTAGGTGATGCCCGCCGCGGCGCAGGCCGTCGGCCCCCGGTACCCGACGTCGTCCCCCGGCGGTTCGGGAATCTCATCCGGAAAGAGCTGGCCCTGTTCGATCATCGCTGTACGCACTTCGCCGCCATGCCAGCCCCATCCTCTGGACCGTTCCGGATCCGTCCCGACCGCCGACGTCACCCGACGCCGCCATCCCGGGCACCCGGCCCGATCGAACCGTTTCCACTGTCGTGCGGCCTGCCACGATCACCTCGACCGCACGACTCCCCGACCACCGACGGCCGGCGAGGCCGCGGCGTGGCACCCCTGTGCCCGTAATCCGGGACCGCCCGTCCACCCGTCGGCACGGAACCGGGCAGAGCACATCACGCCGTTGCCACGGCCCGGCAAGGTCAGAGCCGGAGAGAGCCCGTTCCGCCACGTCTACCGCGGGCAGGGGCACGAACTCTACGGTCGGGCTCTCCCGACCGTAGGAGCGACGCGCGGTTCCTTCAATGATCTAAGCCGGCGTGTCTGGAGTCCAGCGGACGTCATTCAACAGATCGGTCAAATCGGAAGCTCGCCCCGATACTGCCCGCACTGTGGATCACAGTGGATCACAGCCGACCTCGGCCACGGCTCGCTGACAGTCTCAGCGGCCGACCTGCTCCCAGGCGGGCACGCCAAGGGCTGGGAAGCCTCGGGAGCCGGGAACCCTCAGGAGCCGGGGGTGTTGAAATCCTCCGGGGAGATCGTGTCAAGGAACTCCCGGAACTTCTCCAGCTCGCTCTCCTGTTCTTGTTCCTGTTCCTCGGGAACGGTGATCCCGGCCTCGGCCAGGACCGCCTCGACCCCGTAGACCGGCGCTCCCATCCGCATCGCCAACGCGATCGCGTCGGACGGCCGGGCGGAGACCTCCACCCCGTTGCCGAACACGAGCGTGGCGAAGAAGACGCCGTCCTGGAGGTCGGTGATGGTTACCCGGGTCAGGTCCGTCTGCAGCGCACGCAACACGTCCCGCATCAGGTCATGGGTCATAGGTCGAGCCGTCGTGATGCCCTCCTGGGCGAAGGCAATCGCCGTCGCCTCGACAGCACCGATCCAGATAGGCAGATACCGCTCACCGCCCACCTCCTTGAGCAGGACGATCGGCTGCTTCGACGGAAGCTCGACTCGCACGCCGACGATGTCCAGCCGATGCACCGATCTACCTCCTCGCAGGTGGGGCGGGGCGGGATGTTGTGACCGGAGCCAGAAAACCCCACAGGGGAGACAGTATCCCCGCTTCCGTCCGGCGTCAGCGCGCCCACCGGTTCGGCTGTCCGGCAAGGCACTCCGAGCGCAGCCCCGACAGCCTCCTCACCTTGGTCTCAACTCGATCGTCCCGCCGCCAGCCGGGAGCGCAACAGGGCCGCGTGCAAGCGGACCAGCAACGCCGCCAGCTCATCGGCGGTCTCGGCGTGCCGTCCCGAGCCCTCACCACCGCGCTGGCCCCGCAACGGGGCGACGGCGGCCTCGATGAGACCAGCCTCACGGTCGGCCACCGTACGGGCGGCCCGCAGATGCCGGGGCTGCACGCCGTGGCCGGCCAGCAGCGCCACGGTCCGTGCGACGAGCAGGGCGTCGGAATCGTAGTACCCGCCGCCGGCGATCGGACCCACCAGGCCGTGCTGTTCCAGCTCGGTCAGGGCCTCGTCGCCGAGCCCCGCGGCGGCGAGAAGCTCCCGGCGCGACATTCTGACCCGTTCCGCCCCGAGGAACGCGTCCAGGCCGGTAGGGGCCGGATGCGGGGGCAGCGCGCGGGGTCCAGGCCGATGCACCGGGGTCTCACCGCGGTCGAGCGACGCCAGCTCCTCCTTGATCACGCGCAGCGGAAGAAAGCGCTCCCGCTGCGCGTGCAGGACGTAACGGAGCCGGGCGACGTCGTCGACCGAGTACTTGCGGTAGTTCGCGCTGGTACGGGCGGGTTCGACGAGTCCCTCCGCCTCGAGATAACGGATCTTCGACAGGGTGATGTCGGCGAAGTCCGCCCGCAGACGGTCGAGAACCTGGCCGATGTTGAGCACCTTCGCGTTCTGTCCGGCCTGGTCCGAGCGCGTTGCGCCCGAACGCGGGGCCGACGATGCCGCGGCGAGGCCGCCGCTCACCGTGGGTCCTTCCTCGTCACCGTGCCGCTGACCCCCCGTAGCTCGCGCCAGTCAGGAACACCAGCCGGAACTTGCCGATCTGCACCTCGTCGCCGCTGGTGAGCTCAGCCGAGTCGATCCGCTCGCGGTTGAGGTAGGTACCGTTCAGGCTCCCGACGTCGCGAACCGAGAAGCCCTTGGTGTACGGCGAGCGATGGAACTCCGCATGCCGACGGGAGACGGTCACATCGTCGAGGAAGATATCGCTCTCGGGATGGCGGCCGACGGTGGTCATGTCGGCGTCCAACAGAAAACGACTCCCCGCATTCGGCCCCCTCTTGACGACGAGCAACGCCGAGCCGGGAGGTAGCGCGTCAACGGCGGCCACGGCGTCCCGCTCGGTCGACTCGTCGACGTGGTCGCCCTCGATGCCGGACAGCGCGGCCGCCAGGTTCAGCGTCGACGTCTGCTCCGCGGGTCTCTCCGGCGCCACGGGCTCACCCGGACGTACCAGAGGAGACCCGCACCGCGCGCAGTACAGCGCGTCGGACGGGTTCTGCTGTCCGCACCTCGTGCAGAACACAGTCGCGTCCGCTTCCTGCCGGGATCCCGCACGGGCGGGGTACCCCAGCCGCTTCGGCCGCCACCGGACGGGCGGCGGGAACGTCTCTGCCAACACTGCGATGGTGGTAGCCAGACGTCCGCAGCCCACCCCCATCACCAGGATGATCACATGGCGACGGTCGGGTCGTCCACGATCGTGCCCCGGTGCACTCCGAGGCTAGTGCATCGCGGGCACGGTCGTGAAAAGAGTGCGACCCGTGTTGTTCGGCGTGGCGTGGCCCACCACCCACCAGAAGCACAAACCAGATACTCTCAGTTTTCCTTCACGTGCTCCGCGTACTCTTCGGCGGTCAGTAGGCCGGGGACGTCGGCGACATCCGCGACCGTGAGCTCGACGAGCCAGCCTTCCCCATAGGGATCAGAGTTGATCAGTTCCGGCGCACCGGCAAGTGCCTCGTTGCGCGCCGTCACCTCTCCGGCGATCGGCGCGTAGATCTCGGACACGCTCTTGGTCGACTCGACCTCTCCGAAGGACTCACCGGCCTGGACCGCGGAGCCGATGTCGGGCAGAGAGACAAAGACGATGTCGCCCAGCGCCTCCTGCGCGTAGGACGTGATGCCGACCCGTGCCGTGCTCCCGTCGAGCCGGATCCATTCGTGCTCACGGGTGTACTTCAGGTCGTCCGGGTACACCGGAGATCGCCTCCCCTTGCTCTGACCACTGCGCGGACCGCTCTGCGCCGCCCGGCCCGACGCCATACCGTGCCGCGCCGCGAACTCCACCAGGAACCACGTTCCCCGGCTGGCCCGGGGAACGGGGGTCTCCTATCCGGCCGGACGGGCGTAGCGAGGACTCGGAGCGGGTCGCAGCGCACGGATCTCGATGTGCTCGGAGGTCCGAACGGTCGCCTGCGCCCCGTCCCGTGCCGCTACCGTATCGAGCACCCCGCCGGGGATCCGCATCGCCTGGTCCAGCGTGTGGGCGTCGCCCACCACCCGCAGCACGTACGGCGGCGCGATCGACGTGCCGTCGACCACCAACCCCCGCCCGGGCTCGTCGGCCACGTAGGTCGAGACGACCGCTCGGACCCCGGCGATCTCGATCGCCTCGGCGCCCGCGTCCCGTAGCTCCTGCAGGGCGTCGACGAGGATCGAGGCGTCGACCGCGCGGTGAGGGTCCTGGATCGTCAGCTCGAGCCCCGATCCGGTGACCGGCACTATGCCGGTGAGGATCGCCAGCCGGTCGGCCTCGCGACGCACCTCGTCCGGTCCGGCCGCCGGGGCCGGCACCGACGTCGGCACGGGCGGCATCATCGGTTCCGCCTCCCGGCGGAGCTGCTGCTCCCGGGCTGCCAGGGACCGGTCGACGGCGCCGATCGCACCGAGGGTCGCGGCGAGCTCGTCCGGCCGCGCGGTGGCGAGTCCGAAGGACGGCTGCGCGGACCGGGTCGCGGCGACCGCGGCGAAACCGAGACCGGCGAGCAGGACCAGGCTCAGGGCACGCCGCGTCCGGGAACGACCCGGCCGGACGTGCCCCGGAACCGGGCTCGGCGTCGGCTCCGACGCGACAGGGACCACGACGGGCGACGTGGGCGGGTCCGACGGCGCATCGGAGACCGGCGCATCGGAGACCGGCACCGGATCGGGCTTCGGATCGGATGCGGACTTCCGTCCGGGCCCGGATTCCGAAGGGTCGCCTGTCGAGGTCACCGCCATCGTCAGACCTTGATCAGATGTTGGCGCAACGCGGTCGCGGTGGTGAAGATGCGGATGCCCAGCACCACGACCACCGCGGTGGACAACGCGCCGCCGAACCCGATCAGGTCGCCGAGCAGCACCATCAGGACGGCGATCGCGACGTCGAAGACGAACGAGACGATGAACGCCCGGTCGTCGAACACCCTCTCCGCGACGGCCCGCGCGCCGCCGAGAGCAGCGTCCACCGCGGCCACCACGGCGACTGGGAGGTAGGGATCCATCCAGTCGGGGACGGTCGGGCCCAGCACCAGGCCGGCCGTCACGCCCAGGGCAAGGGCTATCACGGCGATCATGATTCGCTCCGTCGAGCATGCCGCAGCACCTGGGGATCGGCCGCGGGCAGGGTCAGGTTTCTGACGGTGACGACCGACAGGGAGGTCACCGGTGAGTCGGGACGATGCCGCAGCCGGTCGATCACGGCGGACTCCTCGAGACGCCGCACGAGATCGTCCGGATCACCCACCGCTTCGACGGTGTACGGCGCGATCACCGGTACGAATCCGACGAGAATGAGATCACCGGCCGCCCGGATAGCGCTGAGAGCCGTCAGGCGGACGCCGTTGACCGCGACAGCCTCGGCACCCGAGATCCACAGCACGTTGACGAGATCGGCAAGATCTCGATCTTGAATCCGGGTCCAGCCGGACGCCGGTGCGGAGTGGGGACCGGCGGGCCCGGGGGCGGTCCGGTCCGCGAGCTCGATCCGGGCACCCGGTCCACGCACGGGGGACCAGCCTGCCGCCGGCCCGAGATCCGACAGCGCCGCCGTGGCCCAGGCCAGCTCACGCTCGGCCCGGGCGCGCTGTTCCCGCGCCGTCTTCACCCGCAGGCGCAGCTCGCCGACCCGGGTCGCGGCCGCAGTGGTCGCGGCGGATCGCTCATGGATCTTCGCGCGCAGGGCCGCGACGAGCTCCGCGCGTTCCCCGGCCGTCGTCGCGGCACGCCGGGCCCCGGTCGCGATCACCAGGCCGAGCAGGCCGAGGACGAGGGCCAAGGCGAGGGGACGCTGCCAGGGGCGACGGGGCCGCCCGGAGACGCCGCAGGGATCCGAAGGGCCGGCGGCCCCGGGGCATACCGGCCCTCGGCGTGGCCATCCGGTCCGTTCTCGCACATTCGGCATTCTGACCGACCGGACACCGAGCGCCGCCGACCAAGGCCTCGCCGCGCGTGCCGCGGCTACCGCGCCTCAACCACCTCGACCCAACGCTGCAGCAGCACGTGGGCCTCCTCGATGTCGGCACCCTCCGACCACAGGTGGGTGACCGCCTCACTCGGATCCGGCAACACCAGGATCCAGGAGCCGTCCGGACCGACGATCCGAACCCCGTCCGTGGTGTCGATGACATACCCCGTATCCGGGTCGACCGACTCCACCACGCGACGCATGACGGTGCCCTTGACCGCCCACGGGGTGGGCACTGAACGGCGCAGGATCGCTACCAAAGGTATCCGGGCGTCGATGGTGCTGAGTGTCAGCCGGGTCCGTGCCACCAGGGCCAGCAGTTTCACGAACGCCGCGATCCCGTCGATCGCGGGGGCGAACTCGGGGACGATGAAGCCGCCCCGCCCGTCGGCGGCGAAGACGATGCCGTCGTCACGGGCGACCCCGGTCAGCGCCGCCGCCGACAGGGAGGTCCGGCGTACCGTCAGCCCGTGGAAGCAGGTGACCTGGTCGGCTACCCGGGTGATGGTCACCGGCAGGGCCACCTCCGCGCCGGGATTCTCCGCCGCGACGAGGTCGAGGAACACCAGCAGGGCCCGGTCATCGTCGATGAGGTCCCCCCGCTCGTCGACGATCGTGACGCGCTCGCCGACATGATCGAACCGCACGCCGAAGGCCGCCCCGGAGCTGGCGACGAGGGCGCCCAGACGGTCGGTGGCCCGCAGATCCTCCAGGGCGCTGCGGGGCGGGATGATCTCGTCAACGCGTCCATTGACGGTGAGCACGTCAACGCCGAGCCGGCCGAGCAGTGTCGGCAGCACCAGGGACGCCGAGCCACCCGAGGGATCAACGACGATCTTGAGATCCGCCTCGGCGACGCCGGCGGTATCAACCCGGTCGAGCAGATCCTGGATGTAGAGATCCATGGTACGGGCCGGGAAACGCAGGTCACCGATCTCACCGGGAAAGGCCCGGCGGAACTCCTGGCGGGAGAAGACCCGGTCTAGCTTGCGCTGTGCCACCGGGGAGAGGTCGTCGCCGTCGGCATCCAGGAAGATGATGTCGATACGTTCCGGGTCTCCGGGGGTGGTGCGCAGCATGATCCCCCCGGCGGCGTTGGACGAGCGGACGTCGAAGCGGGTGACCGGCATCGGTGCCACCTCGAGATCACGGACGTTGATGGCGCCGGCGGTCAACGCGCTGATGACGGCCCGCTTGAGGGCCCGGGCGGCGCGGGAACCGTCCCGCGCGGTGGTGACGGTGGCCCCCTTCTTCAGGGTCGTGGCGTAGGCGCCGGCGAGGCGCACCACCAGCTCCGGGGTGATCTCCGCGTTCACCAGGCCGGACACCCCGCGCGGCCCGAACAGGGTCCGCTGGCCGCGGGACTCCCAGATGACGGAGGTGTTGACGACCGCGCCGGCCTCGATCGTCTTGAACGGATACACCTTCACGTCATGGGAGACGAACGCCTCCTCGCGGACGACGCACTCGTCTCCGACGACGGCGCCCTCCTCGATCCTGGCCGCCCGCAACACGTCGGTGCTCTTGCCGATGACGCAGCCGCGCAGGTTCGTCTGCGGGCCGATGAGCGCGTTGTCCTGGACGATCGCCCGGTGCAGGAACGCGCCGCTCTTCACCAGCACGTTGCTGCCCAGCACGGAAAACTCCCGCAGCTCGGCGCCGGCCTCCACCTTGCTGTAGTCACCGACCACGAGCGGCCCCTTGAGGATCGCCTCCGGATGGACCTCGGCGTCCTCACCGATCCACACCCCGGGGGACACCTCGAAACCGCCGATCTCCACGTCGACCTGGCGGTTGAGCACGTCGGCCTGGGCCCGTTGAAAGCTCGCGATGGTGCCGACGTCCTCCCAGTACCCGGACGCCACGTAACCGTACACCGGGGCACCCGCCTCGACCAGCCGGGGGAAGATGTCGCCGGACCAGTCCACCGCCTCGCCGGGCGGCACCTGGGCAAGCACCTCGGGCTCCATCACGTAGATGCCGGTGTTGACGGTGTCGGAGAACACCTGCCCCCAGGTCGGCTTCTCCAGGAAGCGCTGGATCCGTCCGTCCTCGCCGGTGATGACGATGCCGAACTCGAGCGGGTCGGGGACGGATTTCAGCGCGACGGTGACGAGCGCGCCCTGACGCCGGTGGAAGGCAACCAGGTCGGTGAGGTCGATGTCGGTCAGCGCGTCCCCGCTGATGACCAGGAACGCCTCGTCCCGCAGGGCGTCCTCGGCGTTCTTCACGCTGCCGGCGGTGCCCAGCGGGGTCGTCTCAGTGGCGTACGACAGGTGCATCCCGAGCTCGTCACCGGAACCGAAGTATGTCCGGATCATCGAGGCCAGAAACTGGACGGTCACCACCGTCTCGTCGAAGCCGTGCCGTTTGAGTAGGCGCAGCACATGCTCCATGATCGGCCGGTTGACGACAGGGAGCAGTGGTTTGGGCAGGTTCGCGGTCAACGGACGCAGCCGGGTGCCCTCGCCACCGGCCATGACGACGGCTCTCACCGGTCACCTCCCACTTGCGCCGGTCCGGGCGTCCGCCCGGAAGCGCCGGACGAGCTGGCCGGCCTGGACGAAGTACAGAAGACCAGACCACCAGTACAGGGCAGTACCCCAGATCGCAAACGCCCATCCGACCGGGCGTGCCGCGGTGGCCAGCCAGGAATCCCCGGCGGACAGCAGTAGGAGAGGGAAGGCGTACAACAGGTTGAACGTCGCAGCCTTGCCCAGGTAGTGCACGGGCAGTGTGACGCCGACCCCGATCCTGCGCAGCAACGGCGGCAGCGCCAGCAACGCCACGTCGCGGGCAAGGAGCAGAACCGCGAACCAGACCGGCACGATCCCGCGGAGGGTCAGAGCGACGATGGTGGCGAGGATGTAGAACCGGTCGGCGAGGGGATCCAGCAGGACGCCGAGGCGACTCGTCTGGTTCAGCACCCGCGCGAGCTTGCCGTCCAGGTAGTCGCTGATTCCGGCGAACGCGAGAACGCCGAGCGCCGCACCGTCCGCCTTCGGACCCAGCACCAGCCAGAGGAAGACCGGCACGCCGAGCAGCCGCAGGGCGGACAGCGCGTTCGGAACCGTCCAGATCCGGTCCGAGGCGGTGGGCATGGTCATGCGGCCGTCTCTCCTCCACCGGTTGGGCGGCGCGACGCGCCGCGAAGGCGGTGAACGGCAGCCCACCGCACCCGGCACTCCCGCAGGTCCCCACCCGACGGGTTCGGCGCCGGTGGGGACGTCCGGGCCCGGTGGGGGCCGCAACGCCCCGCCGACGGGCCGGACATCGCTGACGCTAGCGGATCGTGGGGCACGGGGAGCGGAGAGGGATCCGCCGGCGGGGTACCCCGGCGTTCGGACCGGGTCAGGTGGGACCGGGCTCAGAGGATGCGGCCGACCTTGTAGGTGGAGCTGTAGATGGGCCGCAGCGACACGACACCGCCGGTCTGCGGGGCAGCCCACATATACCCATTCCCGGCGTAGATGCCGACATGGTAGATATTCCCAGGAGTACCATAAAAGATCAAGTCACCGGGCTGCTTGCCGGACTGGGGCACCTTCATCGAGACCCGGTACTGGTCCTCGGCCACGCGCGGCAGCGAGCGGCCGAGTTGTTTGAAGACGTACTGGACGAGTCCGGAGCAGTCGAACGAGTACGGACCCTCCGCGCCCCAGACATACGGCTTACCCTTGTTCAACGACGCGAGGTAGACGGCCTTCTCCCCGATCGAGCTACCCGGGATGACCTTTGGGATCGCCTGGTCGATGACGGAACCCGACCCTCCCGGACCCGACCGTCCCGGACCCGACCGTCCCGAACCCGTCGGACTCGCGATCGTCACCGTGGCGGCGCCGGCCACGGAGGGACGCAGGGCGTTCGATCCGTCGAAGACCGCAGTGATCGTCGTCGTGGAGAGCAGGCGCGCGGTGATCTGCGCGGCGCCGTTCGCGTCGGTCCGCAACCTCGTGGAGGTCTGCCACTGGGGACCGTTCACCACGACGATACGGACGTCCTGGTTCGCAAGCGGGGTGCCGCTGTCCGATTCCAACGCCCGCACCGTGAGCAGCACCGGGGTGTTGGGCGCGACCGAGGTCTTGTCCGCGGCGATCGAGACGCTGGTGAAGACGGGGTCGTGGTCCGCGATGGCGGTGGCCAACGGGGCGAGCCTGCGGGCCGAGGCTGCATCGCCGCCGGTGGCGTGGTGTCCCGGGACGAGCGCGGCTTCCTGGGTGAGGGAGTTCGACTCCAGTGACGAGGTTCCGTCGGCGCCCCCGGGGACGGTGGCCGCGAAGGCGGCGGTCGAGGCCGCGATCGTCCCGGTGGTGAACGCGGCGATGGTGACCGCGCGTCGCGGAGGAGGAGTGGTACGGCGGCGAGCCGCGCCGGAGCCTGAGGAGCCGTGGGGCGCCGGCGGGCGCTGACGATTCCGGACGAACTGGTCCCAGTCCTCCGGAAGCCAGGCCATACCACGACGGGGCAAGACGTGTCCTTCCCGTGCGCCTACGAGGGAGCTGTCGGGTTCGGGCTGGCCAGCCCGGCGGCCGACGACCCGGTCAGTGCCGTCACCGCCGGAACGCGGCCGGATCCGCCGGCCACACCCGGAACCACGGCCCCCCGCACCTGCCCCGACATACTCGGAGGGGCCGCCGAACCGGGGGCAGGACCAGGCACATCGGTCCGACGGGTATCTCTATCAAAATAGGTATATCTGTATGACATGTAGCAGACACTTCATAATCCGGACACCTATGGATCGGTAGAACAGAAGTGCCGTTGATGACCATAGTGGACATACCCGGGCGGCTCGCAATCACCCCCACCCCAACGCTTGAACACGGCACCAGAAGGCCGTCGCTGCTCGGCAAGAAGTACGGATGCCGTCACGCCGGGTGTCCGTCGGCGGCTTGATCACGCCACCTCGCGTCCGGTCGTCACGACGCCCCGAGCATCGACGTGTCGTAGATCTCGCCGGCTGTCTCGTCGGCGATCCGGCAGCGGAACGGGCCGGGTCGTCAGGGTGCGGGCGGCGGGTTCACACTCGGGACGGAACCGACCTGCGCCGGCCTCGGCTGCCCGGGCGACGGCTGCCCGGGTACGGGCCCCCGCGACGGATTCGGCGGAAGCACGCTCGCCGCAGACCGGGCCGGCACGACGGGCGCGGCTCCTGCCGAGGATTCGGCGTGCGCGTACACCACCAGGTTGTTGAGATAGTGCCTGGCCTTCCGGTCGAAGGCGCCCCCGCAGGTGATCAGGCGCAGTTCAGGGCGGATTACCGGTCCGTAGACCCGGTTCGTCGGGAACCTCGACTTCACCACGTTCTCCGCGCGATCGACGACGAACGTCGTGGACACGCCGGTCGGCGAAGCGACCTCGACACGGTCGCCGGGCACGAGCTCGTGCAGCCGGTAGAAGACCGCCGGGCCGGTGGTGGAATCGTAGTGGCCGACGAGCACGGCAGGGCCGATGCCACCAGGCGCCGGACCGCGGTCATACCAGCCGACATCTCCCCATGCCTTGGGCACCCCGAGCGTGCCATCCGGGTTCAGACCCAGATGAATGATCGGAGCGTCCACCCTGATCCGGGGGATGCGCAGCCGGGACGGATTGTTGACGACCACCACCGGCTGCTCGGGGACGGCGGGAGGTAGCCCGAACCGGCCGGTCGTCGGCACGGGGGTGGGCGGCGGCGGGAGGTCGGCGATGTCGGCCGTCGCGTCCGCCCCGGGAGCGCCATGGACGGCATCGAACGCCGGTTCCGCCAGCCGGAAACCGCTGCCGAGGACGAGGACCGCCCCGACGAGGAGAAGCCACCGCCAGAGCGGGATGCGCCGACCCGCGACGGGTGTCCGGACGGAGAAGGCCGTCGGTGCGCCGTCCGCGGACCGCTGGTTACCGCCGCCCGTCCCACCTTTCACAGCTCCTCCCGCCATCCCGCCCGTCGATCGTCCACGTACGCGTGCGGATCGCTCCCGAGGTGGATCGTCCGGCGCACCGCTTGCGGCTCCGAACCGTCACGTTCCATGGCCACGAAACCACCGACGATGACTCTACCAATCAGTGAAGATACTTTCCGTGAACGGCATGCTTGTGAGCGAGGTGCACCGGTCTCAACGATTCCGAGATCACCAAAAACTGGACGAACTAGACCGAAAAAGCAACCCGATCGCCGCCACAAGGAGGTCGATCCGGCCGCACCACGCCCGGGCGGTTAACCCGCATCCCCACACTCAGTCGCTATGGTATCACTCGCAGTAACGAATCGATCACCGTACGTGAGAGAGGGGACCAGATGAAGAAAGGTATGGGTCGAAGCGCCGCCGTTCTCGCGATATCCAGCGCGGCGAGCGTCACCCTAACCTTCGGGCCCGGCCTGGCCGCTGCCCACGCCCTCGACGACAAGGGCAACCACCGGTGCGACGACAAGAAGGACGGGTGGGGCCTCTTCGGCGACAAGGACGGCCTGGACGGCAAGGACCGCGACCGCGATGACAAGATCGACGGCGACAAGCGGATCCGGGCCGATCGGATCGACGACGGCAGGGACGGCCTGGACGGCAAGAACGGCCTGGACGGCAGGGACGGCAAGAACGGCCTGGACGGCAAGAACGGCCTGGACGGCAAGGAGGGCAAGGACGGCAAGGACGGCAAGGACGACTGGTTCAACTGGGACGACAAGAAGCGCGACTGCGCCATCGCCGGCGTCGGTGCCGGCGTCGGTGCCGGCGTCGGGCCGGGGGGCGGGCCGGGGGGCGGTGTCGCCG
>NZ_CDWWXA010000012.1:0-11157 GCF_977971845.1 Frankia sp. CeCAU1
GGGCCCGTCCCGCACGGCCGTGCGGGACACGGCCGTGCGGGACGGGCCCGGGTGGGAGGCGTCGGGCGGGGCGGGGGTGGCGGGTGCCAGGTGGAGGGATGCCCGGTGCCGCGTAGCGAGCAGTTTCATGTCGAAACCCTGATCCAGGCGAAAGCATACGGTGAAGCTTTGGTCACTACTGTGCCTGCCCGCTCTGCCTGCCCGCTCTGCCGGGCCGGTACCACCGCGGTCCTCCCCACGCCCGTGGGGGTGATCCGACCGGGGGAAGCGCGCACCTGAGCGGATAGATGGCGATCATCGGCGTCCTGCCGAGGTGGAGCGGCCGGCGCTGCACTAGCCCGTCGTGGGCCTGGATCTGGCCGGTCCGTGGTTCGGGCGAGCCAGGCGTGGGTAGAGACTGAAAGTGGTCAGAATGGACACGCTGGGTGATGATCTGCATTCTTCTAGGGAGAAGAGAAGATTGTGACCCTACCCGCGCGACTCGGCGACCGTCCGGCGACGCTCATCCGGTGGAATCTGGGCCCGTCTACAACGGGCCGGCGGCGTCCGGCAGGCGGGCGTGTGTGGCGCCGGCTGGGCCGGGCAGCTGCCTGCTGCCAGGACGGAACAACCAGATGGCGAGCATGGAACGCCAGCGCCCTCGGCGGAACTGGTCCGATCTGTTGTCGGCCCAGGTCGCAGGCGCGGACGTCCGCGGCGGGGCTGCGCGGCCGGCGCGGGGCTGGGGCCAGGGGTCACTGCCCGGGGGCGAGCACCTTCCTGGAGGGGTAAGCATGGCCGACATCCGTAGCACGATCGTCCGGCGGCCGGTCACCGTGGAGCGGTCCACCACGGTTCGGGACGCGGCGGCGCAGATGGAACGGCAGGGCGTGGGCGCGCTCCTCGTCATGGAGAACGACCGCCTGGTCGGGATCGTCACCGACCGCGACATCGTGCTACGCGGCGTTGCCCGCGGTATCCCGACGGACAGCCGGATCGACGCCCTCATGACCACCGAGGTCATCACCGTACCGTCCGGCGTTGACCTCGAACGGGCCTACGAAATCTTCCGTGACCACGCGATCCGCCGGCTCCCGGTCGTCGACGGCCGCCGGCTCGTCGGCCTGCTGTCCGTCGACGATCTGCTCATCCGCACCGAGCACGAGATGGCCGAGCTGGTACACCCGCTCGCCGATGAGGTCTTTGCCCCCCACCGCGAGGCCCCACCGCTGGCTACCACCGGCGAGGAGCCCGTCGAGCTGGCGCTCGAACTGCCGCCCCGGCGTAGGGCGATGCGCGCCCATCCCGGCGACACCCTGGTTGTCCACCGTCCCACCGTCACGCAACCGGACCGCCTTGGGGAGATCCTTGAGGTGCGCTCGCCTGCCGGCGACCCACCGTTCACCGTCCGCTGGTCCGACACCGGGCACGTCAGCTTCGTCTACCCGGGACCGGACGCCGAGGTCCGCCACCCTCCCGAGGAGGCCCGCAGCGGCACCGGCTGAAAAGGACGACGGGTTCAACCCTGCATGCGTGACAAACACGCACCGTCAGGCTAATCATGCTAAGGGATCGTGACGTTCCGCTGCGACCAGCCTGCCGGGAGGGCAGTGCAGCAGCCAGAAGCCGCCCTCCCGTACCCCGAGCTGGTCCGGGATCGGCCAGCACCAGCCGTCCAGGAGTCGTCGGAGCAGGTCGGCAACGATGGTGCGCTGGCTACAGATCGCCGTCGGAGTCCCGGACGCCGCGAGCCCCATCAAGGTAGCGATCACCCTCGCCTCCGATCCGGGATAGCCGGTGTCCGCCAGCGCCGGCTCCGGTTCGATGGCGAGCCCGGCCGCGCGTGCGTACGGGGCGAGCGTGGCGGTGCAGCAGGGCAGGTCGGCGCTGATCAGCAGGCGAATCCCCAGGCTGGTCAGCAGCGGCACCAGTGCGTTCGCCTGGGCCCGGCCGCGCTCATCGAGCGGGCGTAGCTGGTCAGGCCCGTCCCAGCGCCGATGGTGGGCGGCCCGAGCGTGGCGGATGACGACGAGTGCGGCCGTCGGCGCCGGCAGCCGACCCGCCGGCAGCCGACCAAACTCGGCGAGCACGTGGCGGTCGGTGTCGTAGCTGGCCCGGCGCGCCGCATCCCCCTTCGCCAGCCAGGCAAGCCTGTCCACCTCCCGGGTGGGGACGAACGTGCCGGAACGGGCCTGCATCGCCCAGTACCGGACCGTCTTCACCGTCCTGCCGCCGTCCGTCAGGTAGCGGTACTCGCCGAGCGGGGGCCCGAGCCAGGCCCGGTAACCAGTCTCCTCCTCGACCTCCCGCAACGCACCGAGCAACGGATGTTCCCGCCGACGCAGCTTGCCCTTGGGCAGGGACCAGTCGTCATACCGCGGCCGGTGCACGACCGCGATCTGCCGCCCGTCCCGCGTGGGCCGCCACAGCACCCCACCGGCGGCACCTACGACCCGTACCGGCCTGTCCCAGGGATCAGCCGACGACTTCATGCCGTCCAGTCTTCGGCTCCAGCCGCCGCGGCGCCAGGACGACGGGCACATCCCCGCAGGACCCGGTCCCGCAGGACCCGGTCGACAACCCGCCGCCGGCGGCGCGGATCGCGGTCGGGCCGTCCGCGGCGTCCATCGCTACCAGGGCGGGGATCCCCACCTGAAGCGCATGTTCCCCGACGGCACCCAGGGGTATGGAACTCGACACAGAAGGTTACCGCTGTCCGGGGAGCGGAGGGTGGGATGACGGACGCAGGTGTGGCCGAGCTCGTCGTCGAGCCGGCGGTGCTCGGGACGCTCGTCGACGTGCTGCGTGCACGCGGGTACCAGGTCGTCGGCCCGACGGTGCGGGATGGCGCGATCGTGTACGACGAGATCAGTAGCGCGGCGCAGCTCCCGGTGGGGTGGACCGATGTCCAGGAGGCGGGTCGTTACCGGCTCGAGCGTCGTCGCGACGCGGCGCTGTTCGGTTACGCAGTGGGGCCGCATTCGTGGAAGCAGAACCTGCTGCCGCCCCGGCTGCGCCTGCTGACGACCCGCCGCCACGGCGATGGCGGCTTCGGGGACGGCGGCTTCGAGGTGGCGGAGGAACCGCTACCGCGGGCAGCGGTGGCATTCCTCGGCGTCCGTTCCTGTGAGCTGCAGGCCATCGCGACCCAGGACCGGATCCTGCTCGGGGGGCGCCACGCCGACCGCGACTACGCTGCTCGCCGCAGCGATGTGTTCATCGTCGCGGTGAACTGCCACGAGCCGGGTGGGACCTGCTTCTGCGTATCGATGAACACGGGCCCGGCGGTGCGGGAGGGCTACGACCTGGTCCTCAGCGAAGTCCTGGCCGGTGACCACCGGCTGCTCGTCGAGGCGGGCACCCCCCGGGGCGTCGAGATACTGGGCGAGCTGGCGGGGCGCCCGGGCGAAGCCGCCGACCGGAGCGCGGCCCAGGCGGCCGTGGATGGGGCGGCCGACCGGATGGGACGCACCGTCGACGCGGCCGACCTGCGTGACCTGCTCGCGGACAACCTCGAACACCCACGGTGGGACGAGGTGGCGCAGCGGTGCCTGAGCTGCGGCAACTGCACGATGGTGTGCCCAACCTGCTTCTGCACCTCGGTGGAGGACGTCAGCGACCTCACCGGAAGTGAGGCGGAGCGCTGGCGCAGCTGGGAGTCCTGCTTCTCGCTGGACCACTCCTACCTCCACGGCGGCAACGTCCGTGCCTCCGGACGCTCCCGCTACCGCCAGTGGTTGACCCACAAGTTCGGCACCTGGCACGACCAGTTCGGAACGTCCGGATGCGTCGGCTGCGGACGGTGCATCACCTGGTGTCCCGTCGGCATCGACGTCACCGAGGAACTGACCGCCATTCGAGCGAACTCCGTGGCCGGCGATGACGTTGGTTGAGGCACCGCTCGGCGAGGTCGGCGTCTTCGCCGGTATGCACCCGGACCACCTCGCCCTCCTCGCCGGGTGCGCCCGGCACGCCATCTTCCGCCCGGGCGACGTACTCCTGCGGGAAGGCGACCCGGCCGACACTCTCTACGTCATCCGGCACGGCACGGTCGCGATCGAAACCTTCGTCCAGACCCGGGGTCTGGTCCCCATCGAGACCGTCGGAGCCGGCAATGTGGTGGGCTGGTCCTGGCTGTTCCCGCCGTACCGGCTCCATTTCGACGCCCGTGCCCTCTCGCTGGTCCGCGCCACCGCCATCGACGGTGCCTGCCTACGCGAGAAGTTCTCCCAGGACCCGGCGCTGGGCTACGACGTGCTGTCCCACCTTGCGCAGGTGCTCATCGAGCGCCTGCAGGCCACCCGGTTGCGGCTGCTCGATGTCTACGCAAACCCGGGCCAGGGCTGACGGCCCGGCCGGGGAGATGACCCCTCGGCCGTTCCGGGTGACCCGCCGCCACCAGGAGACGGGTGACACGTGGACCCTGGAACTCGCGCCGCTCTCCGACGTTCCGATCATCGCCGCACCCGGCCAGTTCACCATGGTCTACGCTTTCGGCGTCGGCGAGGTCCCCCTGTCCGTGACGGGCTGCGACCCGGCGATGGGCGACGAATCCGTGGCGGGCGACGACTCCGTGACGGCTGGTACCGACAGCCCGCTTGTGCACACCGTCCGAGCGGTCGGCGCGGTGACGGAAGCGATCTGCGCGTCCCGCCCGGGCGACGTCCTCGGGGTGCGTGGCCCGTTCGGGCGAGGCTGGCCGGTAGGCGCCGCAGCCGGGCTGGACGTCGTCGTGGTCGCGGGCGGGCTCGGGCTGGCGCCGCTGCGGCCGGTCGTCCGGCAGATCCTGCGACGGCGCGCCGACTACGGCAACGTGGTCGTGCTCGTCGGCACCCGTATACCCGCGGACATCCTCTACCGCCGGGAACTGGCCGGTTGGCAGGACCGCACCGACCTCCAAGCCCTGGTGACCGTCGACGGTGCGCGGCCCGGATGGGACGGCCGGGTCGGCGTCGTCACCACCCTCCTCCCGCACGTGCGTTTCGATCCGGCCAGAACCGTCGCGTTCACCTGCGGACCCGAGATCATGATGCGGCTGACCGCACGGGCCCTGGTCGACGCCGGCGTACTCGCCGACCGCATCCACCTGTCCATGGAACGCAACATGCACTGCGGCCTCGGTCACTGCGGCCGCTGCCAGCTCGGCCCGCTGATGCTCTGTCTGGACGGACCGGTCTGCGGCTACGACCGCCTGGAACCGTTGCTCGCCGTCCGGGAGCTGTGATGCCGATGCCGATGTCTACGCCGACGTCTACGCCGACGCCGACCAGCCCAGCCAGGCCCCGGCTCGCCGTCTGGAAGTTCGCCTCCTGCGACGGGTGCCAGCTCACCCTGCTCGACTGCGAAGATGAGCTGCTCTCGCTCGCCGGCGAGATCGACGTCTCCTACTTCCTGGAGGCATCCAGCGCGACCGTCGACGGTCCCTACGACCTCTCCCTCGTCGAGGGCTCGGTCACCACCGAACAGGACGTGGAACGCATCCACCAGGTCCGGGCCGCGTCCCGGCGTCTGGTCACAATAGGCGCCTGCGCGACCGCCGGCGGCATCCAGGCGCTCCGCAACTTCGCCGACGTCGGTGACTTCCTCGCGGCCGTCTACGCCACCCCGGCGTACGTCTCGACGTTGGCGACCTCCACCCCGATCTCCACGCACGTCCGGGTGGACTTCGAACTCCAGGGCTGCCCGATCAACCCTCGCCAGCTCCTCGAAGTCATCAGCGCGTTCCTCGCTCGCCGACGCCCGAACATCTCCTCGTCCTCCGTCTGCACCGAATGCAAACGGCGGGGGACGGTGTGCGTGATGGTCGCGCACGGCACGCCGTGCCTCGGCCCCGTCACGCATGCCGGATGCGGTGCGATCTGCCCGGCCTATCACCGCGGCTGCTACGGCTGTTTCGGCCCGATGGAGAGCCCCAACACCCCCGCGTTGATCCGCCAGCTACGGGTCCTCGGGATGAACGAGGACAACGTCGACCGAGTGTTCCGGACGTTCAACACCGCCGCGCCGGCATTCCGCGACGCCCCCGGCGAGGGTTCGGGAAGCGGTGAGACCGATGCGCGCGACTAGGACCATAGCACCTCCCCCACTCACCAGGGTCGAGGGCGAAGGAAGGCTGCTAATCAAGATCACCGACGGGCGGGTGGACGAGGCCCACCTGAAGATCTTCGAACCGCCGCGCTTCTTTGAGGCGTTCCTCCGCGGCCGGGCCTACACCGAGCCACCTGACATCACCGCCCGGATCTGCGGCATCTGCCCGGTCGCCTACCAGATGAGCGCGCTGGCGGCCATCGAACAAATCTGCGACGTCACGGTCACCGGCCCACCCGCCGCCCTACGGCGGCTCATCTACTGCGGTGAATGGATCGAGAGTCACGCACTACACGTCTTCCTGCTGCACCTGCCGGACTTCCTCGGCTACGACAGCGCACTGCATCTTGCCCAGGACCAGCCCGCCCTGGTCAAGCTGGGACTCACGCTGAAGAAGGCCGGCAATACGCTCATGACGGTCATCGGCGGCCGCGCGATCCACCCCGTCAACGCGCGGGTCGGCGGCTGGTACCGGGCACCACGCCGGCGTGACCTGACCGAGCTCGTCGGGCAACTGGAACAGGCGCGGGACATCGCCCGGGACACCGCCCGCTTCACCGCCGCCCTGGACTTCCCCGAAGACGAACTCCACCAGACCTTCGTCGCGCTCCACCAACCTGGCGAATACCCCGTTGAGCGCGGCCGGATCGCCTCCACCGCTGGCCTCGACATCGCCCCGGCCGACTACGACCGGCACTTCACCGAAGAACAGGTGCCCTGGTCGAACGCCCTGCACTCGACCCTGGCCGCGGGCGGCTCCTACCTCACCGGACCGCTGGCTCGCTTCGCGCTGGGCGCGGAGCGGCTGGCGCCCGCCGCCCGCGAGACCGCCGCCGAGATCGGCCTGCGCCCACCGGAGCGCAACCCCTACCGCAGCATCATCGTGCGCTGCATCGAGATGGTCCACGCCGCCGACGAGGCGCTGCGGATCATCGCGGACTACACCGAGCCCGACCCCTCCGCGCTGGAGGCCCCGCCCCGGGCGGGAACCGGATACGGGGTCACGGAGGCACCCCGCGGCCTGCTCTACCACCGCTACACGATCGACCACAACGGCACCATCCTCGACGCAAAGATCGTGCCACCAACCGCCCAGAACCAACGTCCGATCGAAGAAGACCTGCGCGGTGTGGTGGAACGCTTCATGAACCTGCCGGAGCCCGAACTCGCCCTGCGCTGCGAACGGGCCATCCGCAACTACGACCCCTGCATCTCATGTGCGACCCACTTCCTGACTCTCCACATCGAACACGGCTGACCGTCATCGGGATCGGCAATCCCTACCGACACGACGACGCCGTCGGCCTGGCAGTCGCGCGGCAGCTACGCTGCACGCTCCCAGCCGGCGTCGACGTACTCGAAGGCGCCGGCGAGCCGACAGGGCTGTTCGCCGCCTGGGAAGGGGCCGACGCCGTCTGGATCATCGACGCCGCCCGTTCCGCGGCCCCGCCCGGAACTGTGCACCGCATACCGGCCAACGAGCGCACACTACCGGCGGATCTCGTCGGGCCATCGACCCACGCGCTCGGCCTCGCGGACACCATCGAGATCAGCCGAACACTCGGCTGGCTTCCCCGGCATCTCGTCATCTACGCAATCTGCGGCCATACCTTCTCCGCAGGCCTCGGACTTGACCCCGAGGTCGCGGCGGCCGCCCGAAACGTGGCCGCCGCCATCCGCGCCGAAACAGCGATCTATGCCGAAACAGCGATCTATGCCGCCAGGGAACCTGACGATGCCGCCAGGGAACCTGACGATGCCGCCAGGGAACCCACGATCTCCGCTGACCGCCGCCAACCGCGGTAGCCGAAGGCCCGCGTTGGCGGCGGGGTTCGGTCACGGGACTTCGCGCGGCCCGGGGGCGGCGTTCATCAGCCACGTCACCGTGCGGCTGATGTCCGACAGGGACAGGATCCCGACGAGCCTGCCTTGATCCATCACCAGGACGCGGTGCTCGGCGCCGGGCTCCATGCGCGGCAGCAGATCCGCCAGCGGGTCGTCGGGACCCGCGATGGTGGTCCGCGACAGTGGCACCATCACCTCGCTTACCGTTACCGTGCCGCTCTTCTCCGGCGGCACCTGCTTGGCGCCGTCCAGGGTCACCAGCCCGACCGGGGCTCCGTTCTCGCCGGTCACCGGGAACGCCGAGTGCCGGTACCGGTACAGCGGGCCGGCCAGCAGGTCCGCGACGGTCAGGGCCGCGGGCACCGTGAGCGGTTTCGTCGTCATGGCGTCATGTACCGGGACGCCGGCGAGCACACCGCGCAACTGCGCCTGCCGTCCCTCGGCGGTGGCGGCCGCGATGAGGAACGAGCCGATCAGGGCCAGCCAGAGCCAGCCGAATCCGCCGCCTCTCATGAACACGAGGAGTCCCAGAACGACGAGCAGCCAGCCGAGGACGCGTCCGGCCGCGGTGGCCCCGGCGGTCGCCCGCAGCCGATCTCCCGTACGCCACCACAGGAAGGCGCGCAGCAGCCGCCCACCGTCGAGCGGAGCGGCGGGAAAGGCGTTGAAGACGGCGAGCAGCAGGTTGATGCCAGCCAGCCAGGCCACCACCTCGATCAGGAGTTCGGGCGCGGACGCCAGGGCGAGCAGCCAGGCGCCCAGCACGAAGAGCCCGCCCAGCAAGAGGCTGACGAGTGGGCCGACACCAGCGATCCGCAGCTCCGCTGCCGGGCTCGACGCCTCCGACTTCAGCCGGGCCACCCCGCCCAGCAGCCACAACACGATGTCGTCCACGGCCACCCCGTTGCGCTGGGCCACCACGGCGTGCGCCACCTCGTGGGCGAGCAGCGAGGCGAAGAAAACCACTGCGGCGGCAAGAGCCGCCACCCAGTACACCACCAGGGCATAGCCCGGGTAGGCCTGTGGGAGGCGGCCCTGCGCGAGGCCGAACGCGATGATGCCGAAGATGAGCAGCACGCTCCAGTGGACCCCGATCCGGACTCCAGCGATCCGTCCCACCACGAAGGTCGCCCGCACAGCGTCTCTCCCCTGTTCGAACGTGCCCCGGGACCGAGACCCGGCTCGACTCCGCGGTTGAGCGCGCAGCCGGCCCCGTCAGCCGGCCCCGTCAGGCTGTCCCGTCAGGCTGCCGCGAGGGCCACCTCCGTCGACTTGACCAGGGCGGTCACCGAGGAACCCGCGGCCAGAGCGAGGTCGGTCGCGGCGGCCAGGGTGATCGCCGCGGTGAGCATGCCGCCACCGTCGAGGGCGATGTGCACGACGGCCATGGCACCGCCGCTCTCCAGGCTGGATACCGTGCCGCGCAGCCGGTTACGGATGCTCAGACCGTCCACGCCGCCCGTGGCCAGCGCCACCTCGGTGGACTTGATCAGAATCTCGACGGTGGCCCCCACCGAGAGGCCGAGATCCTTGATCGCATCAAGGGTCACCGCGGCGGTGACGGTCTGCCCGCCGGAAAGATCGACGGTCACGGTGCTCATCACCGCACCTTCGGTGATGTCGGTGACGGTTCCGGTCAGTCGGTTGCGGATGCTCAGGCTCATCGGTCCACCTTGTCCTCTCGGGTGCCGCCAGGTGCCGTCAGTCAACTCCTACCCGTCCGTCCGTGCCGCGTACATGCCTCACCTGCAGAAGAGCCGTGCGGAACAGTCGTGCGGAAGGGTCCTGCGGACGAGTGATGTCCGATCAGGCGGTCGCGCCTGATCGGTCCGTGCGGGTCGCACCGCCCGTGTCGGGGGGAGCGGGCGGTGCGGTGCCACCGGTTCGCCTACCCCGAACAGGTCGATGTCGAGCACCGACCCCGAGAGTCCGGCCTCCCGCACACAGGCGCCCCGCACCGACAGAACACCGCCTTGGCACAACGGATAGACAGGCAGTGTCGCCAGAAGCTCTACTATTACACACTGTCATGTCAGATAACACACCTACCTCACCGCCAGCATGGGCGCCAGGTCACCAGTGCCTGATCCACCCACGTCTGCGACCCAAAGAAATCCCGGCATCCCTCGGCGGCAGCCCCGCCGATCATCCGACTGGCGTCCACTCCCGCAACAACAGATCATCGTTGTATGACATCGGGCAATCGTGCTGAAGCAACGAAAGCGCACAACATTAAACAACGACAACTCTCGGCGGACCGTCCGGTCGGCTGCCCCGGGCGGCCGACCGGGGCAGCCGAGCCGCGGAGAATCACGATGGCCGATGGCCGATGGCCGATGGCCGATGGCCGATGGCCGGCGGCAACGGCTGCCGACGGTGGAACCGGCGCCTAGGCCGGACTACCCCCAGACCAACCCCCGAGCCAACCTCCGGACTAACCCCGTAGGAGGTTCGCGGAGGGCCTCGTAGGGCTGTTTTCGCTGTACCCGGCTGTCCCCGTCATCCGTATTCCCGACACGCCTGCGGGGAACGGTGTTCCAGGGAAGCCGAGAATGTTCCGGGCCATGGCCTACCTCCCGATGAGGGGGCCAGAAGGGGTACCCCCGCTTCCGGTGTCGGACTACCTCGTAGGGGTGCGCATCCCTCGCGCTGGAACCGCCGCTGGAGTGCTCCGGAACGGGCGTCGGTCAACGACGTTGAAGGGACCGTTCCTCCTCGGCACCGCGTTCATGGTCGGCTGGATGTCTGGATGTGCGGCTGGCTGTGCATTGTGATCGGTGCGGCGCGGTCGCCCGATCCGTTCGTCGCGCGGCGGTGGTATCACTGGACCGGTCCGACGAGACGGACTGACCTTCGATAAGCCGGACGAGAAGTGGTCGAGCGGTGATTGCCGTGCTAGCTGATACGCTTTCAACAGTTAGCGCCCGCCTGCTAGCTCGGCTGCCGGCTGGAGTTAGCGCAAGTGCGCGCTCACTCATCACCTGCTATAGCGGTACGCCTGCGCCGGTCGCGGCGCTTGGTCGGTTGGGGGCATGGTTGCGGTATGGAAAAAGGCTTCTCGGTTTCCTGCGGAGCCTTTCACGTACGCGTGGTGTCGGCGGCGTTGCGTCGCGCGACCATCGATCCGGGGTTCGGAGCGTTCCTGTGGGTGGTGCCGCGGACCCCCGTCAGCAGTCGTCGGCTCTTGGCCGGCGATCCGCGGCGGCCGACATCTCTCGCCTGATCGGGGTCGGCCAACCGGGACCT
>NZ_CDWWXA010000012.1:11663-61358 GCF_977971845.1 Frankia sp. CeCAU1
GGGGCCCGCGTCGAAGCCTGTGACGCGGTCTGGGCCGAATCCTGCGGCTCCTAGCGGGTGCTCGGATACGCCCGACGCGGTTCGGGGGGCGACGCGGTTCGGGGGGGCGGCGTCGGCGGCGAACCACTCAAGCTGCTCGCGCTGCCAGTCCACCGGCAGTGAGTCGACGCCGATACCGGTGAGCTGCTGGCCGTACAGTTCGGTGAACCGCTGGATCTTGTCGAATACCTGCTCAGGACTGCCGACGAGTGCCGAGCCGTGCTCCATGAACTCCTCGATCTCCCAGAAGTCGAATCCCGCCCTCCTGCCTCCGTCGACGGGGCCGGCCGGAACAGCCGGCACCGCGGCCTGACTCCACCCCTGACGCCACGGATACGGGACGCCGGACCGGGCGGGCCACCGAGGGCATCCACGTCTGTTCCGGGCGCTCAATGCAAGTGCAGCGGCGTCCGGCGAATGCGGGTGCCCAACAACAATGCGGGGCGCCGGGTAAATACGGGGGCAGGCCGACAGCGCAGATGCGTTCCGGCAAATGCAAGTGCGCTCCGCGAATGCGGGGGCCGTCCCGGCGATGCGGGATTCGATCGACGGTGCATTGTCTCATGGCGTTCAATGCCGAGCTCAACGGCGAGTTCAATGCCGAAGACGGCGGGCGGCGTTGGAAAACGCCGCCCGCCGTCCCGGTCCGTGCCGCCAGCCACGACGGTCCGCCACGATATGGCCACTTCCACTGGGCGATGGCGTGGGCGGAGCGGGACAGCGCCGTCGCCACGATGACGCTTTGTCGCCGTCGTTCCCACGCCGTGATTCGCAGCCATGATCAAACATAGGCGTGACGAACACGAAGCCGCCGGATTTCCCCCGGTTGACCTGGCGGTCCACCGCCTCCGGCAGCCACGACCAGACATCTCCGTCGCCGACTGTCAGGCCGGCGACGGAGATGACGGCCGCTGGTCGCTTAGTGCAGCGGGCGCATGCAGTCCCGGCAGCGGTCGTTCAGAATCGAGAGGAGCTCGACAGCTTTGAGTGAGGCGTCGCGCACCTTCGCGATGTCCTGCGAGGAGTTCAGCCTGATCAGCGCGGATTCAGCTCCGTCGGAGGCGCCCTCCCGGACCGCCTCGACGATCTCTGCCGCCGGTGTGCCGAACTGGAAGAGCAGAACCTCTTTGTCCTGGTAGGACGGTAGTTCCGTGGGCAGGTGCCCGAGACCGATGCCGGCGAGGTTCCGGCTCAGGATCTGCCGCACGTTGGTACCCAATCGGCCATAGCCGCCGATCTCCCGCAGTGTCCCCATGTTGATCCGGAAGACACCGTTGTTGCCTACTACGGTCGCACGCAGGTCCTCCCACGTTCCCGGCGGGTCGGACGGCACGCCGACCATCTGCGTGTCCGTCATCTCTACCATCCCGACTGGCAACCCAAGTACTCCACGTATGCGCGAACCGACACGCCCAGCTCCTTCCGCTCTCCATAGGAAAGCACTGCGTGCTGCCAGGTCGGCGTCGCCCGGCGTCGCCCGGCGGAAAATAACTGTTATCCATAAGATAACCGACTCCTCGGGCGAGGTCCACTCACGACGGACCTTGTCGGTTTCGGAAAAGTTAATCCTGGTGGTCGGGATCGCGCGGCGGTCGGGAAGCTGCCAACATGAATGTGAGTCATCTTGTTCATCCGCCGTGACCAGCATCGATAGCGCCGACATCTCTACGTAACACGGCAGGTACCTCGCTGAAACTCTTGTTCGAATGTTCCGATAACATCTCATCTGCACGGGGCGTTTGCTACTGTCATCTACACCGCTCCGACGGAGCTGGGGGATCCCCGTAATCGGGCGATCTTCCTGGCGTACCGTGTGCTCCGGACCACTTCGGTGGCGCGCCCGGGGCTATGTGGGCGGCGCCACGAGGGAAAGTTTCCAGGAAAATTTTAATTAAAGATTTTTCCTTGCGAATATCCTTCGAGGTATCTTTCGGGAGAAGCTTCCAGTCATCCCGACGGAATACCTGTTAACGCCGAAGTTACCGGGGCTTGCAGGGCTGAAATAAACGGCTCCTAGTGTTCTTCGTGTCGCCACCGGACAAACGAAGAACCACTGTTCGGGGGCGATCCCATGGCCTTCTGTTCTCGATCGACGGCTGGTGATGACAGTGCCCGGTCCCCGTTTTCCCAGCTCATCCGCGCCTACGGTCGAGCCGGCCGCGCCGGTCAGGTTTTGCGACACCACCCTGCGCGACGGCGAGCAGGCGCCTGGAGTGGCATTCACCGCAGCCGAGAAACTTGCCATCGCCGCTGCTCTGGACGCCATCGGCGTACACCAGATCGAGGCCGGAATACCTGCCATGGGACCCGCCGAACGGGATGTCCTGCGGGAGATCCTCGCGACGCAACCTCAGGCCGGCGTGGTGGCGTGGTGCCGGGCCGACCGCCGCGACATCGATGCCGCGGTGTCCTGCGGAATTGTCACCGCGCACCTCACCATTCCCGTCTCCGACCTGCATCTGAAGAGCAAGCTGGGCCGGGACCGGGGATGGGCGCGGCGCCGCATCCGCGACTGCGTCTTCGACGCGGCCGACCGCGGGCTGCGATTCAGCGTCGGCCTGGAGGACGCCTCCCGCGCGGACGACAACTTCGTCATCGAGCTGGCCGGCGAGCTGCGCGAGTGGGGCGCCACCCGGATCCGCTGGGCCGACACGGTCGGTCTGCTGGACCCGGTCAGCGCCTACACCCGGCTCGGCCGGCTGGTCCAGGCGGTCCCGGGGGAGTGGGAGATCCACGCCCACGACGACTTCGGTCTGGCGACCGCAAACACCCTCGCCGCGGTTCAGGCCGGATTCACCTGGGTTAGCACCACGGTGCTGGGTCTGGGGGAGCGGGCCGGCAACGCCCCGCTCGAGGAGGTGGCGATGGCCCTGCGGCACCTGTTGAAGGTGCCGGTGGACCTGGACACCACCTCGTTCCGCAGGCTCGCGCGGATGGTGGCCCGGGCCGCCTGCCGCCCGCTGCCGGTAGGCAAGGCGGTGGTCGGTGAGTCGGTGTTCGCGCACGAGTCGGGGATCCACGTCCACGGCGTGCTGCGACACCCGTCGACCTACGAGCCGTTCGACCCCGCCGAAGTCGGCGGGCAACGGCGGCTCGCGTTCGGGAAGCACAGTGGCCGGGCCTCGGTGCGTTACGTGCTGGCCCAGTACGGCATCACCGCCGACGACAGCGAGATCGAGCCGCTGCTTGAGCGGGTCCGGACCACGGCGACCCAGACGAAGCGCGGCCTGCACGGCCGTGACTTCCAGGAGCTTCTCGGGCGGGCCGAAGTGCCGGCCCCCCGAGTGGAGGCCCCGCCGTCCTAGGCCGGGCCCGGCAGGGACCGGACCCGGCTGACAGACGCAACGGGTTAGATCAACAACTAACGGTTGTGCCGATGTCCCGGCCAAACCCGGCCGGCGGCACGACTCCAGCCCAGGGGCTCTCGCGGCCCGACCTGCCCGATCGGCGTGGTCGTGGCACCGGTGCCCCCTGCGCTGGGCAACCGTTCCGAGGAGGAACACCGCATGCGCCAGATCGCATTCTATGGCAAGGGTGGTATCGGCAAGTCCACCACCCAGCAGAACACCATGGCGGCGATGGCCGAGATGGGCAAGAAGGTCATGATCGTCGGCTGCGACCCCAAGGCCGACTCGACCCGGCTCATCCTGCATTCCAAGGCCCAGACCTCCGTCATCCAGCTGGCTGCCGAGAAGGGCTCGGTCGAGGACCTGGAGCTCGACGAGGTCCTGGTCGAGGGCCAGTGGGGCATCAAGTGCGTCGAGTCCGGTGGCCCGGAGCCCGGTGTGGGCTGCGCCGGCCGCGGTGTCATCACTTCCATCAGCTACCTGGAGGAGGCCGGCGCCTACGAGGACCTCGACTTCGTCACCTACGACGTCCTCGGTGACGTCGTCTGCGGCGGGTTCGCGATGCCGATCCGCCAGGGCAAGGCGCAGGAGATCTACATCGTCACCTCCGGCGAGATGATGGCGATGTACGCGGCGAACAACATCGCCCGAGGCATCCTCAAGTACGCGCACTCCGGTGGTGTCCGGCTCGGCGGGCTCATCTGCAACAGCCGCAACACCGACCGCGAGGACGAGCTGATCATTGAGCTCGCCCGCCGACTCAACACCCAGATGATCCACTTCATCCCGCGCAACAACGTCGTGCAGCACGCCGAGCTGCGCCGGATGACGGTCATCGAGTACGACCCGAAGAACGAGCAGGCCGACCAGTACCGGCAGCTCGCCAAGAAGATCGTCGACAACGACATGAAGACCATCCCGACGCCGATCACCATGGACGAGCTCGAGGAGCTCCTCATCGAGTTCGGGATCATGGAGCAGGAGGACGAGAGCATCATCGGCAAGGCTGCCGCTGTCGCCTGACCCTGTCACCTGCTCCGACTCCGTCGAGGATGAGGTCCCGACCATGACGACGACGCCGGCACCTATCAAGGCCGAGACCGAGGCGATGATCGCCGAGGTGCTGTCTAACTACCCTGCGAAGACGGCCAAGTTCCGGGCCAAGCACCTCAAGGCCAACGACCCCGATGGGTCGAAGGAGTGCGAGGTCAAGTCCAACATCAAATCCCGCCCGGGGGTCATGACGATCCGCGGCTGCGCCTACGCCGGTTCCAAGGGTGTGGTGTGGGGCCCGGTCAAGGACATCGTCAACATCAGCCACGGCCCGGTCGGCTGTGGCCAGTACTCCTGGGCCACCCGGCGCAACTACGCCCGCGGCCCCTGGGGCGTGAACAACTTCGCCGCGATGCAGTTCACGACCGACTTCCAGGAGAAGGACATCGTCTTCGGCGGTGACCCGAAGCTGGAGACGGTCTGCGACGAGATCGTCGAGCTGTTCCCGCTGGCCAAGGGGATCTCGATCCAGTCCGAGTGCCCGATCGGTCTGATCGGCGATGACATCGAGGCGGTTTCCCGCAAGGCCTCGAAGAAGCTCGAGCTGCCGGTCGTCCCGGTGCGCTGCGAGGGGTTCCGCGGGGTCAGCCAGTCCCTCGGCCACCACATCGCCAACGACGCGGTCCGCGACCACGTGCTGGGCACCGGCGGGAACACCTTCAAGCAGACGCCGTATGACGTCGCGCTCATCGGCGACTACAACATCGGCGGCGACGCCTGGGCCTCCCGGAAGATCCTGGAGGAGATGGGCCTGCGGGTCATCGCCCAGTGGTCCGGTGACGGCACGATCAACGAGATGGCCTCGACGCACCTGTCGAAGCTGAACTTGATCCACTGCTACCGGTCGATGAACTACATCTGCACGACCATGGAGGAGCGCTACGGCACTCCGTGGACCGAGTTCAACTTCTTCGGTCCTACCAAGATCGTCGATTCGATGCGGAAGATCGCGGCTTTCTTCGACGACGAGATCAAGCAGAAGACCGAGGCGGCGATCGCCCGCTACCAGGTCCGGTTCGACGAGATCACGAACGCCTTCCGGCCGCGCCTGGAAGGCAAGCGGGTCATGCTCGCGGTCGGCGGACTGCGGCCCCGGCACACCATCGGTGCCTACGAGGACCTCGGCATGGAGGTCGTCGGCACCGGCTACGAGTTCGCGCACAAGGACGACTACACCCGTACTTACCCCGCTCTCGCGGAGGGCGTGGTCCTCTACGACGACCCGACGGCCTTCGAGCTGGAGGAGTTCGCCAAGCGGCTCAAGCCGGACCTGATGGGCGCGGGCGTCAAGGAGAAGTACGTCTTCCACAAGATGGGTGTCCCCTTCCGCCAGATGCACTCCTGGGACTACTCCGGGCCATACCACGGCGTGGACGGCTTCGCGGTCTTCGCCCGTGACATGGACATCGCGATCAACAGCCCGACCTGGGACCTCATGGAGACCCCCTGGTCGAAGGCCGGAGAGGTGTTCTGACCGGCCGGTCCGGCCCCCGCCGGCGGTAGCCGGCAGTCATCAGCCACGGTAGAAGGGAGGATGTCCGGTGACGACGACTCCGGAAACAAACAGTTCCGTCCCGCTGCGGGTCCTCGACCACAGCGAGCTGTTCAAGGACGAGGTCTACCAGAAGCAGTTCGAGGGCAAGCGCGAGTTCGAGAACGGCAGCGACGCCGCCGAGGTCGCCCGGGTCCTGGAGTGGACCCGCGGCTGGGAGTACCGGGAGAAGAACTTCGCCCGGGAGGCGCTGACCGTCAACCCGGCCAAGGCGTGCCAGCCGCTCGGCGCGGTCCTGGCGGGCCTCGGCTTCGAGGGCACCATGCCCCTGGTGCACGGCTCGCAGGGCTGCGTCGCCTACTTCCGCAGCCACTTCGCCCGGCACTTCAAGGAGCCCGTCCCGGCGGCATCCTCGTCGATGACCGAAGACGCCGCCGTCTTCGGCGGGCTGAACAACCTGGTCGAGGCGCTCGAGAACGCGACCACCCTGTACAAGCCCAAGATGGTCGCGGTCAGCACCACCTGCATGGCCGAGGTGATCGGGGAGGACCTGTTCGCCTACATCGGCGCGGCGCGGGACAAGGGCGCGATCTCCGCCGACTACCCGGTGCCGTACGCGCACACGCCGAGCTTCGTGGGCTCGCACCTCACCGGCTACGACAGCATGCTCAAGGGCATCCTGGAGCTCCTGAGCAAGACGGCGGACGCCGACAAGGTCGAGTCCCCCGGGAAGCCCCGGCTGAACATCGTGCCCGGCTTCGAGACCTACGTCGGCAACCACCGCGAGTACCGCCGCATCCTGGAGCTGATGGGTGTCGACCCCCTGATCCTGGGCGACCACAGCAGCTCCCTGGACTCGCCGGCGACGGGTGAGTACGAGCTCTACCCAGGTGGTACCCCGCTCGCCGAGGCCGCCACGGCTCGGTTCAGCCGCGCTACCGTGATGCTTCAGGAGACCACCACCCGCAAGACGACGGAGTTCGTCCGGGACGGGTGGAAGCAGGAGACGGTGGTGCTCGAGACCCCCATCGGGGTGAAGAACACCGACCGCTTCCTGACTGAGGTGGCCCGCCTGGCGGAGGTCGAGATCCCGGCCGAGCTCACCGCCGAGCGTGGCCGCCTGGTGGACGCGCTCACCGACTCGCATGCCTATCTGCACGGCAAGCGGGTCGCCATCGCGGGTGACCCTGACCTCGTCATCGCGATGACCGGCTTCGCCCTCGAACTCGGGATGATCCCGGTCCACCTGCTGAGCACGAACGCCGACAACTCCTTCGCGCCCAGGCTGGAGAAGGTCCTCTCGACCAGCAAGTTCGGCGAGGCTGCGACCGTCTGGCCGGGCAAGGACCTCTGGCACCTGCGGTCGCTGGTCTTCACCGAGCCGGTCGACCTGCTCATTGGGAGCTCGTACCTGAAGTACATCTCCCGGGAGGCGAACGTGCCGCTGGTCCGGGTCGGTTTCCCGATCTTCGACCGGCACCACCTGCACCGCTTCCCGATCGTCGGCTACACCGGCGGTCTGCACCTGCTCACCCAGCTCGTCAACACGGTGCTCGACGAGTTGGACCGCACCAGCCCCGACCACAGCTTCGACGTCGTCCGCTGAGCGTCCGACCGGGCACAGCTGTGGCCGGTCCGGCTCCCGGCCGGACCTGAACGTGGTCGGCCGGCCGCACCCACCGCGCTCCCTGCGACCGGCCGACCACCCCGCCGTGGGGTCGATCGATCACCTCCCGGATCGATCGACCCCTCGCCCCCGTCCCACCTCTTTCAAGAACCGTGCCCGTAGAACCGCGTCCTTCCGAGGATGGCCCATGGCAGCCACAGAACGCGTCGCGCTGTTCACCGAACCGGCCTGTAACCACAACAACGCCAAGAGCACCAAGGCCCGCAAGGCAGGTTGTCCCAAACCCAAGCCCGGGGGCACTTCCGGAGGCTGCGCCTTCGACGGAGCCATGATCACCCTCGTCCCGATCGCCGACTGCGCTCACGTGGTCCACGGCCCGATCGGCTGCGCGGGCAACTCGTGGGACGGCCGAGGCAGCCTGTCGTCCGGGCCGGTGCTCTACCGGCACGGCTTCACCACCGACATGGCCGAGAACGACGTGGTGCTCGGGGGGGAACAGCGCCTGTTCGACACCATCCTGGAGGTCGTCGAGCGGCACTCGCCGCCAGCGGTCTTCGTCTATTCGACCTGCGTCACCGCGATGATCGGAGACGATCTCGACGCGGTGTGCGCGGCTGCCGCCGCCGAGTCCGGGGTGCCGGTGATCCCGATCCACTCGCCCGGGTTCGTCGGCAGCAAGAACCTCGGCAACCGGCTCGCCGGCCAAGCCCTGCTCGACCACGTGATCGGCACCGTTGAGCCGGAGCTCACCACCGACCTGGACGTCAACCTGATCGGTGAGTACAACATCGCCGGGGAGTTGTGGGACGTCCTGCCGCTGCTGTCCCGGCTGGGCCTTCGGGTGCAGGCGTGCATCAGCGGTGATGCCCGCTACCGTGACGTCGCCGCGGCCCATCGGGCCAGGGCGACGATGGTGGTCTGCTCGCGCGCGCTGCTCGGACTCGCCCGTGGCCTGCAGGAACGCTACGGGATCCCGTGGTTCGAGGGCAGCTTCTACGGCATCCGGGCGATGGGCGACACCCTGCGCGGCTTCGCCCGCCTGCTCGAGGACGACGAGCTCTCCCGCCGCACGGAGGAGCTCATCGCTGTCGAGGAGGCGGCCGTCGCCGTCGCACTTGAGCCGTACCGGCGCAGGCTCGCCGGGCGTAAGGCGGTGCTCTACACCGGCGGGGTCAAGAGTTGGTCGATCGTGTCCGCGCTGCAGGACCTCGGCATCGAGGTGGTTGGCAGCGGCATCACCAAGAGCTCCGACGGCGACGTGGACAAGATCCGCGAGCTGCTCGGCGACGCAAAGATGATCAAAGAGGGCAGTCCGCGCGAGCTGCTGCGGGTCGCCGAGCAGACCGGGGCGGACATCCTCGTCGCCGGCGGCCGCAACCAGTACACCGCGCTGAAGGGCCGGCTGCCGTTCCTCGATATCAACCAGGAGCGGCACATCCCTTACGCCGGCTACACCGGGATGGTCGAGCTCGCCCGGCGCCTCGACCTGGCGATCGCGAGCCCGGTCTGGGAGCAGGTCAGCCGGCCCGCTCCCTGGGACCTGGTCGGAGCCCGCTGATGGCCGAGGTCGTGACCGGAGAGCGGCAGGCGACGATCGACCCGCTCAAGCACAGCCAGCCGCTCGGGGGTGCGCTGGTCTTCCTGGGCCTCGCCGGCTCGCTGCCGATCATGCATGGTGCGCAGGGGTGCGCGTCATTCGCCAAGGCCCTGCTCACCCGGCATTTCAACGAGCCGATCCCGCTGCAGACCACCGCGATCACCGAGGTGACCGCGGTCCTCGGCAGCGGTGAGGCGATGGTGGAGACGCTCGATGCCATTCGGAAGAAGCAGCGGCCGGAGATCATCGGCCTGCTCACCACGGGGGTCACCGAGGTCAGCGGCGAGGACGTCGGCGGCCAGCTGCGCAGGTACCTCTCGGCCTGGAACGAGACCGACTCGAGCGGGCCGGAGGCGGGCGCGAACGACTCCGCCCCCGGCGGGGCCCCGCTGATCGTCGGGGTCTCCACCCCGGACTTCATCGGTGGGCTGTCCGACGGCTGGTCGGCCGCGTTGGAGGCGCTGGTCCGAGCGGTGGTGCCGGCAGAGCATTCCAAAACGAAGCCTTCCGAAGCGAGCCATTTTACCGGGCGCACCGCCTTCATCGCGGCCAGCGCTCCCGTAACGCATCTCACTACCCCCGGGCCCGCCGAGGCTGCCGGGCCCGCCGAGGCTGCCGGGCCCGCCAGGTCCCTGGGGTCCGCCGCCCGGCGGGTGGCGGCGGCGGACGGTGGTGCTCTGGACCCGCGCCAGCTCGCCGTCCTGGTCGGCCCGTCCCTGACGGCGGCCGACCTCGACGAGCTCGGTGAGCTGATTCGCGCGTTCGGGCTCGACCCGGTACTCGTCCCCGACCTGTCCGGATCGGTGGACGGGCACCTGGCCCCCGCCTGGCAGCCCACAACGACCGGCGGCACCGGGCTCGCGCGGCTGCGGGCGCTCGGTCGGTCGCGGGCCGTGCTCGTCGCGGGTGCGACCGCGGCGGCGGCCGGTGACCTGCTCGCCGCTCGGACCGGCGCCCGGATCCTCCGCCACCGTCATCTCAGCGGGCTGACGGAGATGGACGCCTTGGTCACCGAGCTGATCGAACTCACCGGAGCGTCCGCGCCGGCCCGGATCCGGCAGGCCCGGGCCCGGCTCGCCGACGGTCTGCTCGACACGCACTTCGTCCTCGGTGGCGCCCGGGTCGCGCTGGCAATGGAGCCGGAGACCCTGGTCGCCGTCGGTTCCCTGCTGCACGACGTCGGGGCCGAGGTCGTGGCGGCGGTGTCCCCGACCGCCGCGCCGGTCCTCGCGGACGCGCCCTGGGACAAGGTCGTCGTCGGCGATCTGGCTGACCTCGCCGAACTGGCTCGGGCGGGTGGTGCGCACCTCGTCCTCGGTTCCAGCCACGCCCGCGAGGTCGCCGACCGGATTGGCGCCGCGCACCTGCCCGTCGGCTTCCCGATCTTCGATCGGCTCGGCGCGGCGCTGGCCGGTACCGCCGGGTACGCCGGAAGCCTGCGCCTGCTCATCGACGCCGCGAATCGTCTGCTCGATCACGAGCACGTGCACCGCCGTCCCGGGCGGAGGTTCTCCGTGTCCGGCGCGGGTGGACAGCCCGCCCACCGGACCGAGATCCCTACCCAGCCCGGCTCCGCGGGTGAATCCGATCAACTCGACAACCTGTTCCAGGAGTCTCCGTGTTGAAGATCGCCTTCGCGACCAGCGACGGCACCGCTGTGGATCAGCATTTCGGGTGGTGCCAACGGTTCGACGTGTACGAGGTCGGCCCCGAGGGGGCCAGGTTCCTGGAGACCCGCGCGCTCGACGCGGCGCCGACGGACGAACAGGACAAGATCGAATCCAGGCTCGCCGCGGTCTCGGACTGCGCGATTCTCAACATCAGTGATATCGGCGGGACGGCCGCGGCGAAGGTGGTGAAGGCCCGGGTTCACCCGGTGAAGGTGGTCAAGGGCACCGCCATCCCCGAGCTGCTCCGCCGCTACACCTCGACGCTGGCCGGCAATCCTCCGCCCTGGCTGCGCAAGGTGCTGCGGTCCCACGAGCCGCAGCCGGCGGCGACCTGGACCCGCGGCGGTGCTACGGCCCTGAAGCCCAAGGGGGACGCGGCATGACCGCGAAGACCGGTTTCCTTGGCGACCTGGTCGACCAGCTGCGCGCCGGGGACACCTACGGCCAACTGGAACGGTTCTCCGACGAGGACCTGCTCCGCCCGTTCATCGTCACGCGGGAGCAGCGCCGCGAGATCGCGGTGAACTGCGACATCGACGCCGCCGTAGAGGGCCGGGTGCGCTCCTTCTACCAGGCGGTCGCGGCGGCCACCGAGAAGGCGACCGGGGCGTTCACCACCACCGTGCTCGACCTCAGCCACGAGGGGTTCGGGCGCGTGATCATTTGCGCCGGGCGGCTCGTCGTCCTCTCCGACGCGCTGCGGGACGTGCAGCGGTTCGGCTTCGGCTCCATGGACGAGCTCTCCGCCCGGGGCGAGTCGATGGTGACCGGCGCGACCAAGCAGATCGAACGATGGAACGAGGTGGCCCGCGATGACTCCTGACGCCCAAGCCGCCGACGCCCAAGCCGCCGACACCCCGGCAGGGGGCGCCCCGGCCGACACCGAGCTGCGGCTGCGCAAGCTTCGCAGCCGGGCCTCCCAGCTCAAGCTCGACCTGCACGACCTCGCCGAGGACCTCCCGATCGGCTGGGAGGGCCTGCTCGACGCCGCCCGCCGCACCTACGACGCCTATGCGGAGATCGCCCTCCTCGAGGGCCTGCTCGAGAAGGAGACATCGCGATGAGTGTGAGCATGGCCGCCGGCCAGCTGGCGGACTTCCGCCGCTGTTCCACCGCCGAGGAGTACTTCATCCTGCTGGACGTCGACTACGACCCGCGAGTCCTGGCCGTCAACCGGCTGCACATCCTCCGGTACTTCGCCAACCAGCTGGTCGAGCTGCACGACACTCGGACCGAGGCCGGGAACCCGGTGGAGCTGCTGCGGGAGTATCGCGACGCGCTCATCCGCTCCTATGAGGCCTTCACCACCGCCTCCGCCCTGGACCACCGCCTGTTCAAGGTGCTGCAGGACCGCGCGCCGCAGTCGTCGTTCGTGCCCGCGTCGTCGATCACCGTCGAGCGGCTGACCCCGACGGTGCCCCAGCCGTCGGCGCCGTCCGACCCGGTGGAGCCGTCCCAGTCCGCCTGGCCGCACCACGCCGCCGCGTCCGCCGACTACCTGGGTGGAACCCGATGAACA
The DNA here is from genome assembly GCF_977971845.1 of Frankia sp. CeCAU1. Classification (NCBI taxonomy): domain Bacteria; kingdom Bacillati; phylum Actinomycetota; class Actinomycetes; order Frankiales; family Frankiaceae; genus Frankia; species Frankia sp. CeCAU1. The sequence continues at coordinate 24,008 of NZ_CDWWXA010000012.1, forward strand.
GCACCTACGACGTCGGCGACATCGTTGTCGCCGTCAAGGCATTGCGTAACGACGGCACGTATCCGGACCCGGCGATCGCCGTCGGTGAGGTTCTCGTCGAGGCCGGCACCCGTGGCCAGGTCATCAACGTCGGCCTCTACCTGCAGGAACACATCGTGTACGCGGTGGCCTTCGACCACGGCCGCATCGTCGGCGCGCTGGAACGTGAGCTCGTCTCCCCCGAGCGGTGGCAGCAGGCCGCCGCACCCGCCGGTACCGCCGCACCCGCCGCGACGACCACCGCGACCTCCTCGGCGACCGCTCCGGCCAGCGGCACGGCGACCGCCCGGGGGAAGGAAGGGCAGTCGTGAAGGCAACCCCCGTCAGCCTGCCGATGCTGCCCACCGACCCGGCAGGCGAGATCCTCCGGCAGGCCACCGGGCCGGCGCCCGACACCGCCGCCGGCTGCGCGAGCAAGTCCAGCTGTGGCACCAGCGCTCCGGTGTGGGACCCGGAGATCGCGGAGAAGATCGCCAATCATCCCTGTTACAGCGCCGAGGCCCACCAGTACTACGCCCGGATGCACGTGGCGGTCGCCCCAGGTTGCAACATCCAGTGCAACTACTGCAACCGCAAGTTCGACTGCGCCAACGAGAGCCGTCCCGGCGTCACCAGCACCCTGCTGTCCCCCGAGGACGCCCTCGCCAAGGTCAAGCTGGTGGCCAGCGAGATCAAGCAGATGAGCGTGCTGGGGATCGCCGGCCCCGGCGACCCGCTGGCGAACCCGAAGCCGACCTTCCGGACGATGGAACTGGTGGCCCGGGACTGCCCGGACATCAAGCTCTGCCTGTCCACCAACGGGCTGACCCTGCCGGACCACGTCGACCGCATCGCCGAACTGAACGTCGACCACGTCACCATCACGATCAACATGATCGACCCCGAGGTCGGGGAGCGGATCTACCCGTGGATCGCCTTCCGCGGCAAGCGGTACACCGGCCGGGAGGCGTCCCGGATCCTCTCCGAGCGTCAGCGCGAGGGCCTGGCGATGCTCACCGAGCGGAAGATTCTCTGCAAGGTCAACTCGGTGTTGATCCCCGGGATCAACGATGACCACCTCGTCGAGGTCTCCCGGAAGGTCAAGGAGCTCGGCGCCTTCCTGCACAACGTGATGCCGCTGGTGTCGGCGCCCGAGCACGGCACCCACTTCGGCCTGACCGGGCAGCGCGGCCCCACCCCGCAGGAGCTCAAGGCGCTGCAGGACCGCTGCGAGCAGGACGACGGCGCCGAGATGAGCATGATGCGGCACTGCCGGCAGTGCCGCGCCGACGCCGTCGGCCTGCTCGGTGAGGACCGGGGTGAGGAGTTCACTCCCGAGGCGTTCCGTGGCCGTGAGATCGAATACGACCTCGAAGGCCGCCGGCAGACGCATAGCGAGATCGAACGGTGGCGCTCCGAGGCGGCTGCCACCCGGGGAGCGCTGAACATCTCGACCGGCGCGGTCATTCCCTCCGGCCCGGGCGCATCCCCCGATGAGGGCACCCCGGCCGGGGCCCGCCCGGGGAACACCCGCCCGGAGAACGTTGTGCTCGTCGCTGTAGCGACCAAGGGCAGCGGCGTGGTGAACCAGCACTTCGGTCACGCGACCGAGTTCTGGATCTACGAGGGGGGTCCGGGCTGGGCCCGGCTCGTGCAGACCCGCGACGTGGACCGCTACTGCAACGGCCCGTCGGACTGCGACGAGGACGCCTCCAAGCTCGACAAGACGGTCGCGATGCTGTCCGACTGCGCGGCGGTGTTGTGCAGCAAGATCGGCCTCGGACCGCGCGAGGCGCTCGAGAATGCCGGGATCGAACCGGTGGAGCTCTACGACCTGATCGAGAAGGCGGTGGCCGAGGTCGGCTCCCGCCTTGTCGCACATCGTGCCGAAGCGGAGGTTGCCGTCCGATGAGCGCCACCACCCCAACCGTCGAACTGACCGACCGGGCCGTGAAGCAGGTCCGTCACCTGCTCGCCTCGACCCCCGGCACGGGCGGGTTCAGCCTGCGGATCGGCGTCGACCCCGGTGGCTGCGCCGGCTTCACCTACAACCTGGCGCTCGTCCCCGGTGCCGAGGCCGAGGACGTCGTCATCGGCCAGGACGGCTTTGACGTCGTCGTCCACTCGTCGATGGTTCACCTGCTGCGCGGGCTGCGCGTGGACTACACCGAGACGCTGACCTCCTCCGGGTTCACCTTCCAGAACCCGAACGCGACCAGCTCCTGCGGCTGCGGGACGTCCTTCGGTGCCTCGGACTCCACCGAGCGCACCGCCGCGGACGCCCGCCTGCGCGAGCAGGTCGAGGAGATCATGGAGGAGATCCGGCCCTTCCTGCGGGGAGACGGCGGGGACGCCGAGGTCGTCGCGACTCTCGCCGGCAACGGCGAGCCCGGGACGGCGGAGGTGCACCTGCGCCTTACCGGAGCCTGCGGCGGGTGCTCCGGCGCCACCGCGACCCTGACCGGCGTCATTGAGAGCCGGTTGAAGGAGGCCCTGCCCGAGATCGGCCGGGTCGCGCTGGTGTCCTGACAACCCACTACTTGATCACCTGTTCGGCCTAACCCGGGGAGCGCCCGATGGTCACCGCCCGATTCCGTTCCCACCCGCGTCTGCTGGGGTCCATCTGTGCCGGGCCGCCGGCACCGTACCCATCCCGTCGGCAGGCGCCGTCCGTCTTCGACCCGAATCGACGGTACGAGCGGCAGTTGGGTATTCCGGGCTTCGGAGTGTCCGCTCAGCGGCGGCTCAGCGGCGCGACCGTCCTGGTGGCGGGGGTGGGCGGGGTCGGCGGAGCGGCGGCGACCTACCTGGCCGCCGCCGGCATCGGCCGGCTGATCCTGGTCCATCCGGGCGTTCTGGAGGAGCCGGACCTCAACCGGCAGACCCTGATGCGGCCCGACCGGGTGGGCGACGCCCGGGTGGTGTGCGCGGCCGACACCCTGCGCGCACACCACCCGGACGTCGAGATCGTCGCCCTGGACCGGGATCTGACCGATCCCAGCCTGCCCCGTCTGATCGCCGAGGCGGACGTGGTGGTCGACGCTCGGCACAACTTCCCCGAGCGGTATCTGCTCAACCGGCTGTGCCTGGCGACGCAGATCCCCCTGGTCGTCGCCGCGATGAACGCCACCGAGGCGTATCTGCTGGTGGTCCGGCCGGGTTCGCCCTGCCTGCGGTGTGTGTTCCCGGAGGGGGACCCGTCCTGGGAGCCCCTCGGTTTCCCGGTGCTCGGCGCGGTCGCCGGAACGGTGGGCTGCCTGGCTGCGACCGAGGCGCTGAAGATCGCCGGTGGATTCGCCGAGCCGGCGGTCGGCCGGCTGATCCACCTCGACCTGTGGGACACGGACCTGCGTACGCCGCGGACCCGGCGCGATCCCGCCTGCGTGGACTGCGGCTCTGGAGGCGCACCGTGATCTATCTTGACCACAACGCGACGACCCCGGTCGACCCGGAGGTTGTCCGGGCGATGCTGCCGCTGCTGCGGGACCACTTCGCGAATCCGGCCAGCTCGCACCCGGCGGGGCAGGCCGTCGCCCGGCTCGTCGAAGGAGCCCGGCGGGACGTGGCGAACCTCGCCGGCGCCCAGCCGCGTGACGTCATCTTCACCAGCGGGGCGACCGAGGCGGCCAACCTGGCGATCGCCGGGGTCCTGGCCACCGCCCCGCCGTCCTGCCGCCGCGTACTCGTCGGAGCGACCGAGCATCGGGCGGTCCTCGCCGCGGCGGAGGCCGCGGCGCGGGTGCACGGGGCGATCGTGCAGACCATCCGGGTTCATCCCGACGGCACGATCGACCTCAATCATCTGCGCGCGCTGCTGCAACCGGTATGGGGCGGTTCCGCCGTCGCGGGGGGCTCCGCGATCGCGGGGAACGGGGGGGTTCTCGGGGCCTCGGTCTCGAAGGTCGCCCTGGTGGCGGTGATGACGGCGAACAACGAGACCGGGACGCTGAACGACCCGCGGCCCATCGCCGAGCTCGCCCACGGGGCGGGGGCGTTCTACCTCGCCGACATCACCCAGACACTGGGCCGGATGCCGGTCTCGGTCGCGGACGCCGGCATCGACCTCGCCGTCGCGTCCGCGCACAAGCTCTACGGGCCCAAGGGCACCGGCGCGCTGATCGCCGGCCGACACGCCCGGTCGCAGCTGGCACCGCTGATCCACGGCGGTGGGCAGGAACGGGGCCTGCGCGCCGGCACGGTCAACACCGCCGGGGTGGTCGGCTTCGGCGCCGCGGTGCGGATCGCCGCCGCGGTGATGGACGACGAGGCCCCGCGGCAGCGGGCCCAGACCGAGCTGCTGCACGATCTGCTCGTCGAGTGGCTCGGCGTCGATGCCGTCGAGCTCAACGGGCCGAGTGAGCGCGGCGGGGGCCGCGAATGCCGGCTGCCGAACACCATCAACCTGCGGTTCGTCGGTGCCGACGCCGACGCCGTCCAGGCCTGTCTGCCGGACGTGGCGGTGTCCGCGGGCTCCGCCTGTCACGGGGGCGGCGCCGAGCCGTCCCATGTGCTCACCGCGATGGGCCGGTCGACCACGGCGGCCATGGAGAGCCTGCGGTTCAGCGTGGGCCGGTTCACCAGCGTCGACCAGATCCACGCCGCCGCCGCCGCGGTGGCTCGCGCGGTGCTGCGCGTGCGTGCCCTGGAGCAGAACCGATCGAACGATCTTTTCGACGGCCCCACCACCGAGTTCCGGGCGCAGGAGATCCCCACCGACCGGGTGTTCTCGCGGGCCCTGCGCATGCCCGAGGTGCCCGCCCCCCGATCCGCCTATCCCTGACCCGTTCCCCCCACGCTTCCCTGACCCCGCTTCCGTGCTGTCAGCGTTGCCACGCGCGGTTCCGCTCGCCCGGCGCGGGCGTGCGTAGCTGAGAAGTTGAGATGAGGTTTCGCCATGCCAACCGAACAGTTGTCCGAACGACCAGATCCGGGGGTCACGCAACTGGAACACGTGGTGATCCGTTTTGCCGGTGACTCCGGCGACGGGATGCAGCTCACCGGTGACCGGTTCGGCGCCCAGGCCGCCGCGGGCGGCAACGACGTGGCAACGTTGCCGAACTACCCGGCGGAGATCCGGGCGCCAGCCGGAACCGTGGCCGGGGTGTCGAGCTACCAACTCCACATCGCTGACCACGACATCAGGACCCCGGGCGACCGGCCCGACGTTCTGGTCGCCATGAACCCCGCGGCGCTCAGGGCGAACATCGCCGAGCTGCGTCCCGGCGGGGTCCTGATCGTGGACACCGACGCGTTCACGGTGATGGGCCTGGAAAAGGCCGGTTACGAGGCTGATCCCCTGACCAACGGGTCGCTGGACGCCTACCACGTGCACGCGATCAACCTCACCGGTCTCGCCGCCACGGCCGTCGCCGAGTTCAGCCTGAAGCGCAAGGACGCCGCCCGGACGAAGAACATGTTCGCGCTCGGCCTGGTGTCCTGGATGTTCAGCCAGCCCATCGAGGACACGATCGCCTACCTGCAGAAGCGGTTCGCCGCGAAGCCGGACGTGCAGGCCGCGAACATCGCCGCGCTGCGGGCCGGGTGGATCTACGGCGACACCACCGAGGCCTTCGCGCTCTCCTACGAGGTGAAGCCGGCCAAGCTGCCCGCCGGCACCTACCGGCACATGAAGGGCAACAAGGCGATCGCCTACGGCCTGGTCGCAGCCGCGCAGCAGGCCGGGATGCCGCTGTTCCTCGGCGCCTACCCGATCACTCCCGCCTCCGACATCCTGCACGAGCTGAGCGCGCTCGCCTCCTTCGACGTGCGCTCCTTCCAGGCCGAGGACGAGATCGCCGCCATCGGTTCCGCGATCGGCGCGTCCTTCGCCGGGATGCTCGGCGTGACCGTCACCTCCGGTCCCGGGATGGCCCTGAAGACCGAGGCTCTCGGCCTTGCGGTGATCATGGAGCTGCCGCTCGTCGTCGTCAACGTGCAGCGCGGCGGGCCGTCGACCGGTCTGCCGACCAAGACCGAGCAGTCCGACCTGCTCCAGGCCCTGTACGGCCGGCACGGCGAGGCGCCGCTGCCGGTGATCGCGGCGCGTTCGCCCGCGGACGGCTTCGACGCCGCGCTGGAGGCAGCCCGGGTCGCGCTGGCCTACCGCACCCCGGTCATCCTGCTGTCCGACGCCTACGTCGCCAACGGCAGCGAGCCGTGGCGGGTGCCCGAGACGGCGGAGCTGCCCACCATCGGGATCGATCTCGCCACCGGCCCGAACGGGGTGGACGAGGCCGGTAACCCGATCTTCCTGCCGTACGTGCGGGACCCGATCACGTTGGCCCGCCCGCTGGCGATCCCGGGTACCCCGGGGCTCACGCACCGCATCGGCGGTCTGGAGAAGGCCGACCTGACCGGTGCGGTCTCCTACGACCCCGACAACCATGACCTGCTGGTCCGCACCCGACAATCCAAGATCGATAACATCGACGTGCCGCTCCTGGAGGTCGATGATCCCAGCGGGCCCCCCGGATCCGGCGCCGATGTGCTGGTGATCGGATGGGGCTCGACGTGGGGGCCGATCGGTGAAGCCTGCCGCCAGGTGCGGCGCGACGGCATGAAGGTCGCCCAGGCGCACCTGCGCCATCTCGCCCCGTTGCCGGCGAACCTGGCCTCGGTGCTGTCGGAGTACCACACCGTGCTCGTCCCCGAGATGAACCTCGGGCAGCTCGCCGGACTCCTGCGCCAGGAATGCCTGATCGACACCGTCGGCTACAACCAGACCCGCGGCATGCCGTTCCGGGTCGCCGAGCTTACCTCCGTCATCAGCCGGATCATCCAGGGCATCGACGAGGAGCCGTCGGCGGATGCGGCCTCGAAGCCGGTCGGGGACGTGAGCGCCCGGTTGAACGCACACCTTGGTCCGAAGCTCGGCACGGCCGGGGAGGCAGGACGATGATCTCGCTGAATGGTGGATCCGGAGAACCGTCGGGTGACTTGGCGGGACGGCCGGCGCTGACCGCGCAGGACTACATGACCGGCAACGAGGTCCGCTGGTGCCCCGGCTGCGGGGACCACGCCATCCTCTCGACGATGCGGGGTCTGCTGCCGGCCCTCGGCGTCCCGCCCGAGAACATCGTGATCGTGTCCGGCATCGGGTGCTCCTCGCGGTTCCCCTACTACCTCGACACCTACGGCATCCACTCGATCCACGGCCGGGCGCCGTCCTTCGCGACCGGTGTCTCGATCAACCGGCCGGACCTGGCGGTGTGGGTCGTAACCGGTGACGGCGACGCGCTGTCGATCGGCGGTAACCACCTTATTCACGCGCTGCGTCGCAACGTGAATATTAAGATCATGTTGTTCAACAACCAGATCTACGGTTTGACGAAGGGTCAGCATTCGCCGACCTCCAGGATCGGCACGATCAGCCCGTCGAGCCCCCACGGGTCGCTCGACAACCCGTTCGACCCGGTTGCGCTCGCGCTCGGCGCCGGCGCGACGTTCGTCGCCCGCACGATCGACTCGGACCGTCGCCACCTCACCGCCACCCTCACCGCCGCCGCGGCGCATCAGGGAGCGGCGCTGGTGGAGATCCGGCAGGGCTGCCCCACGTTCAACGCGATCCCCCGTCAGCCGAAGCGGTCCGATGCCGATGCCGGCGCCGCCGGGGCGAAGGGCGAGCAGGGGCCGATCCGGCTCTCGCCCGGTATGCCGGTGGTTTTCGGCGTGGACGAGCAGTACGCCGTGATCCGCGACCCGGCCACCGGGGAGCTGGCGGTCGGGCACAGCGGTGACCCCCGCGTCGTGGTGCACGATCCGACGGTGGAGAACTCGACCTATGCCTACGCCCTGGCCCAGCTGGCGCAGGCGGAGTTTCCGGAGCCGCCGATCGGCGTCTACCGGTCGGTCTCGCATCCCGTGTTCGACCAGCTGTTCCAGGAGCGGCTGGCGACCGCCCGGCCCGGCGGCCTGGGCGATCTGCGTGCGTTGCTCCAGGGCGCCGACTCCTGGACGGTGGCCGGGTAGGTCGCAGCCGGGTGACCTACGGCCGGGATGAGACCTACGGCTGAGGCGAACCGGACCGATGGACGGTCGTCGGGTGGATGCTCGGGGGGCGGGGGGATCAGGCCTGTCAGGGCTGGCCTGATCCCCTCAGGGGTCCGTTACGGTGCCCGCCCCGGCCTCGGCCCGGAGTAATTTCGGTTCCGGCCCCACGTGGTTTCCGTCATGTTCTCCGGCCGCCTGGCGATGACGCCTGCACGCCGTTTTCCGGGATTTTTGTCACGCCGCCTTCTCGTCAATCGACATTCCGCGGCGGGTCATCTGGTCGACGGTACGACCGGTCGACATCACCCGTCAGGAAACTCGTCGGGAAACCCGTCGGGAAACCCGCAACTCTGCCTCGGCCTCGGCCCCTGCTTCGCCCCCGAAATGTAGAGGGCCGGTGCCCGGACGGGGTGGGTCCTGAGCACCGGCCGTGGGCCGGCGGTCTCGCTGACGCCGTGGCCGCGTCAGCCTTCGCCGGCGGCTTGTCTCGTCAGCGTCTGTAGGACGCGACGAAAGCGGTGTCCGCCCCGATCGGGCCGATCTTGCCGGCGCCGCCCGGATTACCGATCGGAGCATCCCGACCAGGCAGGATGTCGGTGAAGAACCGGGCCTCGTCCGCGATGAACTCGGCCTCGCTCGCCGGCACGATCCGGGTACTCTTGATCGCGTCGACCGGACAGGCCGACGCGCAGGCTCCGCAGTCGATGCACTCGTCCGGGTTGATGTACAGCTTGCGGCTGCCCTCGTAGATGCAGTCGACCGGGCACTCCTCCACGCAGGCGGTGTCCTTGACGTCAATGCAGGGCGACAGGACGACAAACGTCATCGGAGCCTTCTTCCCCGTTCGCCTGCGGTCACGGGAAAATCGTAACAGGATGCCGCCGGCCGGGGTGGGTGGAACTGTAAAGGACAGGTAAACAACTCGTCCGTAGGGCAACGAATTTCGATGGCCCGAAACGGGGGGCGAGGAAATCTCCAGGGATATTTTTAACCATGAGATTTTCCTTGCCTGTAGCCGGGCCGTCCGGGCCCGTCCGCCGGAGGGCGGTGGCACCCGCGCCGGCGTGTCCTCAGCCGGTCTTGACGACGGTCTGTGGGCACCACCGTCCGTTGGGCCGCCGGCGCGGCGGGTCCTCTGTCGCCGGTTCAGACGTCGGTGTTGCCGGGGGGCTGAACCTGGGCGGTTGATGGAGCGTGTCCCGGCGAGGCCGGGGTTACGTGCCCGAGCGGCGCCGTACCGTCCCCCGCCTCGTGCCGCTCGGCGCGGAAACGCCTGAAGGCGGCGAACGCGCGCGGGCCGTAGACCGACGCCGGTCCGCCGTTCATCAGCAGTGCCACCCCGATGGCCTCGGCCGCCTCCTGGCAGGTCGCACCCTGCCGGACGGCGCCGTGAGCGTGTGCCTCGATGCAACCGTCGCACTGGGTGCTCACGGCGAGCGCCAGTGCGATCAGCTCCTTCGTGCGGCTGTCCAGGGCGCCGTCACGGAGAGCCGCGTCGCCCAGGGTGCCGAGCCCCCGGTATACGTCCGGGATCAGCCGACGCAGTTCGCGGGCATGCGGGCGGATCTCGTCTTGGACCGGGCTGCCGGAGCTCATGACCCCTTGCCTTCCCGCCGGGGACGACCGGGAACCGCCACGCCGGGAACGGCCGAAGCCCGGCCTCGTTCCCGGGCGGTCGGGGTAGCCGGGCGTTCGGGGTAGCCGGGCGGTCGTGGGGTCGTGGGTGCCCGGGCGGTCGCGGCGAGGCCGAAAACGGTGAGCCTCGGCTCGTCCTCGGACTTGTCCCTGTTAGGGGGGCGACAGACCACTTCCATTGGCGTACCGTCAGACATCGCCAAAGTCCGTGCATCGATTCCGGGGTGTCCGGTTACCGTTCCGGGCCGGACGGACTCCGCCCGCGCCTGCTCGCGGCCCCGCTCACGCTCTCGAGGAGCGGCCGTCCCGCGCCGTAGGCGCTGATTGTCCTGTCCGCCCTGGCCCCGCTTTACATCCCCTACCCCCGCTTCTCGTCCGGCTGCCATGCCATGGCGGCCTCTACTTCGAGGTATCCAGATGACGGCGAGTGTCCGTACGGACCCGTTCGACGTACTGCTGGTTGAGGACGACCCGGGGGATGTCCTCATGACCCGCGAAGCGTTCGCGGATGATCGGATCAACGGCAGGCTGCATGTCGTGAACGACGGCATCCAAGCCATGGCGTTCCTTCGCCGGGAGGAGCCCTTCACACAGGCCCCGGCGGCCGACCTGATCCTGCTGGACCTCAACCTGCCGCGCCGGGGCGGCATCGAGGTGCTGGCCGAGGTCAAGGCCGACACCGACCTGCGACGCATCCCCGTCGTGGTGCTCTCCACCTCGGGCGCTGCCGAGGACATCCTGCGCAGCTACAACCTGCACGCCAACGCCTACGTGACGAAGGCGGTCGATTTCGACCGGTTCGTCGACGACGTGCGGTTCATCGACGACTTCTTCATCACCGTGGTTCGGTTGCCCGGGCGCTGATCTGGTCGCTCGTCAGGTGCACATGGCCCATGATCGAGCGGTGCCCGCCGACGGCGTCGGTCAACTACTGCGGTGAGACTACCGGCCTGCCAACACAACATCGGCCAACGCAACATCGGCGCGCGGCTCCCACGGGAGCCGCGCGCCGACGCGTAAGGCTGGGGGTGGTACGGCCTCAGACGGGCTGGACGTTGTCCGCCTGCGGTCCCTTCTGGCCCTGCACGATCTCGAACTGGACGCTCTGGCCCTCATCCAGGGACTTGTAGCCGTCCGCCACGATCGAGGAGTAGTGGACGAACACGTCCGGGCCGCCACCGTCGACGGAGATGAATCCGAAGCCCTTCTCCGCGTTGAACCACTTGACGGTACCCTGCGCCACGATTATTTCTCCTTGCCGCGCTCCCGGTAAGCGTCCTTCGCGTACCGGCCTCGCCCCAGACCCCGGCCGGTGCCGTGGTCCAGTCGTGCCGTTCTCTGCGTAGGTCACGCACGGAAGAACAAGCAACACCTACAGCCTACCCCTCCAGCGACGTGGTGTGCCCGCTTGGCTCTTGTCCCGTCGGACTCGATGCGAAGCAGCTGGCGAAACGTCGGTTATCGGCACCCAGCGAGTGTAGTAGCCGGGGGCCGGCGCTCGCGTAGCCGCTGCATCTCGGCGTCGGCGATGATGACCCGGGACCTGCCATCCGGGTGGCGCCGCGGGTGATCCACCCCGGTAGATCCGGGCGTAGAGGGTAGCGGTCGGCATGCTGGAGGAAAGCAACTGTTGCGCTTCCAGTGGTCATTGAGCCTTTTCCAGCAACGGCCAGCGACGCTGTGTGATGGTCGCTGACGGTGGCGTGTGGGGGGTCGGTGAGACGCGAAAGGCGGGACCTCGGTAGGAAGTCGTCCTCCTACAGATCGACTTCCAAGAGGCCCCGCGTCGTCCATGAGTGTCACATACACCGCCGAGCTGCCCCTTGGCGCGCACACCGTCGCCCGACTGGCCGTACTGCTCGTGGCAGAGCGGAGACGCAGAGGCACCAGGGCGGGCACCCGTCGGCTGTCCTGCTGGGAGCAGTCCGTGTTCGTCCTGCGCTGGTTCTGCGACGGCACCGGGGTCCGACAGCTCTGCCAGGATCACCGGGTCAGCCGGTCGGCGGGCTATCGCTATCTGCACGAGGGCATCGCCGTGCTGACCTGCCAGGCGCGCTGCTCGCGGCGAAGCTCGCGGGCCACGGCCATGTGATCGTCGACGGCACGGTGATCGAGACCGACCGGGTCCGCCTGCCCGGCCCGACCCCGGGGGTGGACGTGTGGTGGTCCGGAAAGGTCCACAACCACGGCGGCAACGTCCAGGTCGTCGCCGGGCCCGACGACGGCTGGCCGCTGTGGGTCTCCGGCGTCCGCCCCGGCCGCGAACACGACTCCACGGCGCTGCGCGCCTCCGGCGCGCTGACGGACCTGGCCGACTGGACCGCCGACGGCCGCGGGATCCTCACCGACCTTGGTTACGAAGGGCTACGAGACCAGGTCACGGTCCCCCACAAGCGGGCGAAGGGCGGGGGTCTGACGCTCGACCAGCAAAAGCACAACAAGGTTCACAACCCGCTGCGCGCCGTCGGCGAACGCGCGAACGCGCTGCTCAAGGTCACCTTCCGGCACACCGAACACCGCCGCACCACCTGACAACCACCATACAGACACGCCGCTGTGACTACACACCGCCACGAACGCTTACTGGGAAAGGCTCATTAGCGCTCTGTGGCGGTCTATGATGGTCACGCGAGCCTTAAGGAGTGGGCCGAGTCGCAGGCCGTGGCGTACGTGACCGCGCGCCGTTGGTACGCGGCCGGTGTGCTCCCGGTTCCGGCGCGCAAGGTCGGTGGGCTGATCCTCGTCGGCGGACATGCGGCAGGGCCGGTCCGCGCCACGCCGTTCAAAGGACCTCATCCCCAGTGCGGTGGGCGTCCATCTGGCCCCGCCGGCCGGGACCGATGGCCCCTGATCAATACCGTTCATCGTCCTAACCTCGGCATGGCAGGTACAAGACGTCAGGGGGGCGTGATGAACGGACCGAGGACGAAGTCAGCCGATGCGCTCGCGCGCGACGTGATCCGGACCGCCCATGGGCAGGACATGATCATCGGACGGCTTCCCCTGGATGGGGAGGGCCAGGGCGCCAGCCAGATCATTCTGAACGTCGGCTGCCAACGGCACGACCGCGGCGAGGAGTGGGCGCACCTGACCGTGCCCGAGGCGCGGCAGCTGGCCGGACGGCTGCTGGCGCAGGCCGCGGCAGCCGAACGCGACCGCGAGGATGCCGTCGGGACAGCAGACTCGGCGCTTGACCGCGGGCGGGACACGGCTGGGTCCGGAGACGGTCACCCGGGCCGGATCGATGTGGCCTACCTTGCGGGTGAGTCGTACGCGATCGGGGTCCGTGGACACGAGATACTGGTTGACCAGCCGCTGCGGCACGGTGGTGACGACATCGCGGCGACGCCGACAGAGTTGTTCGTCGCCTCACTCGCATCCTGCGTCGCCTTCTACGCCGGCCGGTACCTCACCCGCCATGGCGTGTGCCGGGACGGTCTGCGGGTTGCTGCCGAGTTCGACATGGCGACTGACCGACCCGCCCGGGTGGCGGCGGTGCGGCTGCGAATCGCCGTTCCCGCCAGTCTGCCGGAACGGCGCCGGCCCGGCCTCGTAGCGGTGGCCTCGCACTGCACCGTCCACAACTCGCTGCACCAGCCGCCCGACGTCGGCATAGAGATCGCCTGATAAAGGCCGCTACCGGTTCGGGTACCTACCGTGGGCGATCATGGGTAGGCCGTCCTTCGGTCGCAGGGTGACCAGGGGTTGCGGTGTGACGGGCAGGCCGGGTACGGGGGTGAAGGACCAGCGGCGGGCGATAGCGGCCAGGGCGAGCACGCCTTCGGTGATGGCGAAGGTGTTGCCGATGCACTGGCGGAGGCCGGCGCCGAACGGGAAGTAGGCGAAGCGAGGCCGCATCTTCGGCCCGGCGTCGGCCGGCTCATCGGCGGTGTCGGGCCCGGTCCAGCGGATGGGGTCGAAGAGTTCCGGTCGCGGCCACCAGCGCTCGTCGCGGTGCACCACCCATTGGCTGAAGACCAGGGTGGAGCCGGCGGGCAGGCGGTAGCCGGCGACGTCGCGGTCTTCGACGAGGTGGCGGCCCATGGCCCAGACGGGCGGGTACAGCCGCATCGCCTCGCTGATGACCGCGTTGGTGTAGGGCAACTGGGGCAGGTCGTCGATCGTCGGCCGCCGCTCGCCGAGCACCCGGTCGAGTTCGGCCTGCAGAGTCGCCAGTACTTCCGGATCCCGGCCGAGTAGGTGGAACGTCCAGGTCAGTGCGTTAGCGGTGGTCTCGTGGCCGGCGAGCAGGAGGGTGAGCGCCTCGTCGCGGACCTGGGAGTCGTCCATCGACGCGCCGGTGTCGGCGTCGCGGGCGGTCAGCAGCAGGGACAGCAGGTCGTTACCGGTGGCGCCGGTGGCGCGGCGGTCGGCGATCAGATCGTGGACGACGCGGTCGAGCGCGTTCCGGGCGTCTCGTCGGCGCCGGGGCGCCGGGAGCGGTAGCCGTTCGAGGGTAGTGAAGCCGGGAAGTTGGGCTCGGCGGGCTGCGGGCATGTTCTGGTCGAGAGCGGCCCGAATGACGTCGACGACGTGGCTGTCCAGGTCGACGTCGAACAGGGTCCGGGCGACGATCGCCAGGGTCATCTCGGTCATCTCGGTGTGCACGTCGAGGCGCTGCCCGTCCCGCCAGCCGTCGGCGGTCTTGTCCGCGATGGCCGCGAAGGCGTCGGCGTAGCCGGCGATCCGCTGCTTGTGGAACAGCGGCTGCAGCAGCCGGCGCTGCTGGCGGTGGGTGTCCCCGGCGCTGGTCAGCAGGCCCTGGCCCAGCAGCAGTGCCAGCGGCTGCACCACCGTTCGCCGGGAACCGGCGCCGCGGCGTACGGCACCTTTGGCGTAGGCCCGGTGTCCGCTGACCAGGGCGTCAGCGATCGCGTCCGGGTCGGTGACGAGGAAGGCCGACACCGGCCAGCTCGCCAGGCGCACCACCGGCCCATGGGCGCGGGCCAGCTCGTTGAGCCGGGTGAGCGGGTCGGCACGCAGCCGCCGGATCGCCTCGACCGGCCCCTCTCCCGAGCCGGGCACCCTGTCGGAGGTCTTGATGTCGGAGGTCTTGATGTCGGAGGTCTTGGCTGTGGATGGTGGCGCGGCGACGGAGCGGACGTGGGGAGCGCGGCTCATCACGACTTCCTTTCGGGCGGAGATGGGAGCGAGTGGGGTGGACGCAGGGGAAGCGGGCGCGCGGTGCTGAGGGCGCGCGGTGCTAATAGCCGATTAGCTGACGAGCACCACCGCGACGAGAAGGCCGATCTTCACGGCGAGGGCGACGTCGGCGGTCCGGCCGGTGGCGTGCGGCAGGCCGACCGCCGTCAGCAGGGTTACGGCGGCGCGCCGGACCGCCGGCCACAGCAGGACGGCCAGGCTCGCGCCGCACCCCGCGACGGCCAGTCGAAGGCCCACCGGGCCGGCAGCGACGACGCCGGCGATGGTCGACGCCGCGATAAGGGCGAATGCCTTGACAGCCGCGAAGGCCGTGACCGTCCGGCGAGCGCGGAGCAGAAGGGCGGACACGGCCGCGGACACGGCGACCATGACCAGAGCGGTCAGCGGGGTCAGCGGCTCGGGCCCAGTCTCGGCCAGGCGGGTGACATGCAGGTGCGGCAGCGGCTGTTCGAGCCGCAGTGCCGCTGCCGTCAGCACGGTGAGCGCAGCGACGCCGGCTTGCACACCGCGCAGGACCGCCACGGCCGCGACCACCAGGAGCAGACGGCGCAGACGTCTCCGGGCCGGCGTGCCCCCGTGGCCGACGAGCGGCCTGGTCACCGAATGTTCTCCTAAAGTCACTGGTCGCATGTGCGCCTACGCGGAGCAGGCCCACGCGATCGAACCGGCGAGCGTTCGGCCGCCGGTGCTCGTCGCCGAGAAGGAGACGTCGCCACCAGTAGCGGTGACCTGCGCGGTGGCCGGTACGGCGGTGACCGCGTAGTGGGCATCCGGGCCGGTCATCGACACGGTCACCGAAGCCTGGTAGCTCCCTGGCCCGTGGTAACCGGCCACCCGCACGACGTCCGAGACGGCGTAGCCGTGGACCGAGCCGCTCGCCGACGCCACGTAGCGGGCGCCCGCGGTCTGGCAGCTCACCACCGTGTCGACGTGGCCGGAGACCGCCACCGGGGAGGTGATGGCCACGGTCAGGGAGCCCGGCCCGCCGGCACCCTTCCCGACCGCATCCGTGGATGTCGCGGCAGCCGACGTCGCCGCCGACACCGGTGTCGTTGAGGTTGGCTGGTCGGCTGCCTGCTCGGCGGTCGCCGTCGCCGGCGCGGCGGTCACTACCCGGGTGCCAGGCTGGCAGGCCGCGATGGTAAGCAGCGCCGCGCCGGCAACGGTAGCCGTTGCGAGACCTCGACGGACCGGAGCCTGAAGGTTCATGGGAACGGGACACCTGCCTTCGGGAGATCGGAGATGGTCAGGTGGCCCCGACGGGTGACCGTGGGAGCCAGCCGGCTGGGTGCCACGGTTTCCGTGGACCGGCTGTGCCCGTGTCCCCTGCCAGCAAGGCAAGAACATCAGCCTGGAATGAGAACCCTTTCCCGGCAAGATGTGAGGCACATTCGGATCCGCAGTTTTCTTGCTATGACCGGGCAACCCGCGGAGGCGGTGAACGCGGCGTCACTGGTCGAAACGGGCCGGCCCGGTCAGAGGAGGTTGACGGGCCGGACCGCGGCCAATTCCTCCCCTGTACCGGCGGGGAGGACGATGCGGACGGTGGTGCCGGCGCCGGGGGCGCTGTCGAGGGTGGCGGTGCCGCCGTGGGCGGCGGCGATGGCGGCGACGATCGCCATTCCGAGGTCGCTGCCGGTCCGGCCACCGCCGCGGCTGCCGGCCGCCGACGGTCCTCGAAGGCCGCCTGAATCTGGCCGAGCATGGTGTTGAGCGCCGCCGCGAGCTGACCGGTCTCGGTGCGCGGACGCCCCGGCGGGACCCGCCGAGCCAGGTCGCCGCCGGCGATGGCGGCCGCCGTACGGGTGATGTCCCGCAGCGGGCGTAGCCCCCGGCCGAGCAACAGCCAAGCCGCCGTACCGGTCAGCGTGAGTACGGCCGCACCAGCGGCGGCCTCGTCCAGGGTCACATCGGCGAACGTGAGCACCGGCGCCGGCGGCACCCTGGCCGGGTCTCCCGCACTCATCCCCACCTCTTCCCGCATCCCCACCTCTTCCCGCCGCCCTTCAGCCCTCGCCAGCCCGGCCGGCGGGCTCCACCCCCGGCCACTACGAGGTCAGCGGCTCGTCGCACCCCGCATTCCATACAAGAAAGATGTGAATTCCGTACGAAAGCGGGTGGTGAGACGTAGTGGCGTAGGTGGCTGTCGAACTCGTACTCGGCGCGGTCGGCACCACGCCGCCCGCTCCCGGCACGCTATGGCGCGAGCAGATCAAAATCATGGTTGGGCGGGTATGCCAGGCTGTGGGCATTCCCTTGCCCGCTTATGGGCGCCGACCAGAGGGGTTCGATGATCATCCGCTTCCCCCGCACGTCTTGGTTGCTCGCCGTGTTCGTCGCTGGCGCGGTCGCCCTCACCGGCTGCTCGGGGCCGCTTCGGCGCTCCGCGGCAGGCCCGGCAGAGCCCGCCAGCACCGCGACGGCTTCTACGCCGGCCGCTGTCCCGGTCGGATCGTCGGTACGGTCGATCAACGTCGGCGGCGCCACCCGCGCCTACCGGCTGTACCGGCCGCCGACTCTGCCCGCGCGGGCGCCGCTCGTCGTCATGATCCACGGCGGTTTCGGTGGCGCGGAGCAGGCCGAGAACTCCTACGGCTGGGACGCCGAGGCCGACCGCGGCCATTTTCTCGTCGCCTATCCCGAAGGGCAGAACCATGCCTGGTCCGTCGGCGGCGGTTGTTGCGGAAAGCCCGGTGCGACCGGCGTGGATGATGTCGCCTTCATCACTGGCATGGTAGCCGCCATCCAAGCCGCCGTACCGGTCGACACCGCCCGTATCTACGCCACCGGAATCTCCAACGGCGGCATGATGGACTACCGGTTGGCCTGCGACACCACCATTTTCGCCGCGATCGGACCCGATTCGGCGACCCTGCTCGGCACCTGCCCCGCACCGCGGCCAATCTCCGTCATCGCCATTCACGGCACCGCGGACCACACCGTACGCTACTACGGCGGCGAGGGTGACGGGGTCGCAAAAATCAACGGACCGGCCGTCCCGTTCGTGAACGCGATGTGGCGTACCGCCGATCATTGTGCCACCCCGGCCACAACCACTACGGAAAGCGCCACCACCTTTATCGCCACCTGCCCGCAGGGACGGGCCGTGGAACTGGTCACCATTGCCGGCGCGGGCCACCAGTGGCCCGGCGGTGCCCGCCACCCGACGGCCGAGCGAATCCTGCATCCCGACCCGCCGTCAACCGCCCTGAATGCCACCGCGACCATCTGGGCCTTCTTCACCCATCAGGCAAGGTGAACCGCACGCCGGCGGGACTTTCGTTCTCCTCGTCCGCGGCGCTGCTGTGGCGGGCCGGCCCTGACCCGGCTGAATCTGCCCGTCGTGAGGGACCCGTGCCGAGGCGGCCGTCGCCCGGGCGACGGCTCGACGTGCGCTGACCCGGGCGCCGGTCGCCTGACCGGCCGCGTGGCCCGCCCCACCGGGAGCAGATGATCCTCGCCGTCATACACTGCCCTGCGCGATCAGCAGGTGGCGTGTACCGGTGCGAAAGGGTCCATGTGAACGTCCTGGAAGCGGTGTTTCTCGGCGCGGTCGAGGGGCTGACGGAATTTCTGCCGGTGTCCAGCACCGGACACCTGACAATTTTGGAGAAGCTGCTCGGCCACGACATCGACGACCCGGACATCACCGCTTTCACCGCGATCATCCAGGTCGGTGCGGTCTTCGCCACCCTGCTTTACTTCCGGCATGATTTCCGGCGCCTTCTGGCGGCGTGGGGCCGCGGTGTGCGCGATCCCGCCTGGCGGGAGCATCCGGATTACCGGTTCGGCTGGGCCGTCATTCTCGGATCGATTCCCATCGGTCTGGTCGGGGTGGCCTTCAAGGATCAGATCGAGACCACGCTACGCAGCCTGTGGTTCGTCGGCGGTGCGCTGATCCTCTGGAGCGGGGTGATGGGGTACGCGGACCACGTCGGTACCCAGAAACGTCACGAGGAGGACGTGACGTGGAAGGACACCCTGGTGATCGGCATCGTGCAGTGCATGGCGCTGATCCCGGGTATCTCGCGATCCGGGGCGACCATGTCGGCGGGGTTGCTGCGTGGCCTGGACCGGGTGGCGGTGACCCGGCTGTCCTTCTTCCTGTCCATCCCGGCCCTGATGGCGGCCGCGGCGTTGCAGGTCCTCACGAAGTCCGACGACATCGCCGACGGGGTGGGCTGGCCGGCGACGATCATCGCGACCGTGGTCAGCTTTGCCGTCGCCTACGTCGCGATCGCCTGGCTGTTGAAGTTCATTGCCAGACACAGCTACGGCGTCTTCATCGGTTACCGGCTGGCGCTCGGTGCCACCGTGCTCTTCCTCGTGGCCACTGGGATCGTCTCGGCGACCTGAGCCGGCGACCTGAGCCGGCGACCATCTTCGTCCGGCTCCCGCGGGGCGGCTCGACCACGTAAGTTTCAATCCACCGTCTTGCGGGTTCGTGGTTGTCCCCACGGGATGGGGAGACCGCCGGCCGCGCGGCCACGGAGGAAGGACTGTGATGCGGGATCTGCGTTCGCTGCCCAAGGGCCATCTGCATCTGCATTTCGAGCTGGGAATGCGGCCGTCGACGCTGGCCGACCTGGCCGCCGCCGCGGGCGTTCCGACTCCCCGCACCACGGGGTTTACCGAGTTCGGGGGCTTCAGCGAAGTGATCGCCGGCATCCTGCCGGTCTTCCGCCGGCCCGAGGACTTCGAACGCCTCGTCGACGAAATGATCATCGATGCCGCGGATGAGGGCGTCACCTACCTCGAACCCAGCTTCTGGCCGTACGCTCATCTAGGCGTCTTCGGGAGTGCGGAGGCCGCCTGGGAAACGGTGCTGGCCCGATCGGATCAGGTCGGCGCGCGGTACGGGGTGACCGCCCGCTGGATGGCGGCCGTCGACCGGGTCTTCGACTCCCCTGAACAGGCCGTCTCCGTGGCCCGGTTGGCCCTGCGTTACGCCGATCGGGGCATCGTCGGCCTAGGGTTGCACAACGACGAGAACGGGTGGCCGCCGGAGCCGTTCATGGCGGCGTTCCGGATCGCGCGCGACGGCGGGTTGCTCTCGACCCCCCACGCCGGGGAACTCGACGGTCCCGCGTCGGTGCGTGGCGCCATCGAGACTCTGGATGCCGATCGTCTCCAGCACGGTATCCGCGCCATGGAGGATCCCCGACTCGTCGACACCCTCCTCGAACGAGGGACCTGCCTCGATGTCTGCCCGACGTCCAACCTGCTGCTCTCGGTCGTCCCGTCGATGGCCGAACATCCGCTTCCGGCCCTGCTGCGGGCCGGGGTGCGATGCTCGATCAACGCCGACGACCCGCTGCTGTTCGGGCCCAGCTGTCTGGAGGAGTACGAGCTGTGCCGATCGGCACTGGGCCTGACCGACGAGGAACTGGCCGCCTGCGCCCGCAGCTCGGTGGAATCC
Organism: Frankia sp. CeCAU1; assembly: GCF_977971845.1. Classification (NCBI taxonomy): domain Bacteria; kingdom Bacillati; phylum Actinomycetota; class Actinomycetes; order Frankiales; family Frankiaceae; genus Frankia; species Frankia sp. CeCAU1. The sequence continues at coordinate 44,232 of NZ_CDWWXA010000012.1, forward strand.
GGAGCCGCGCCGATCGAGGTGCGGACGGCGGCCCTCGCCGGCATCGATGCGTGGCTCGCCGACGCGGGATGTCTCGACGGCCGGTGACGCTCCGACGGCCGGTGACGCTCCGACGGCCGGTGACGCTCCGACGGCCGGTGACGTTCCGATGACGGGGGTACCGTCCCCCCACCGGCCCGCGCGGGTGGTCCTCGCACCCGACTCGTTCAAGGGATCGGCGACCGCGGCCGAGGTGGTCGCGGCGCTGGGTGCGGGCTGGCGCTCCGAGCGGCCTCGCGATCAGGTCGTGGGAGTACCGATCGCCGACGGTGGCGAGGGCACCCTCGACGTCTTCGCCGTCGGCGTACCCGGGTCGGAGCGGCACCCGGCACGGGTGACTGGTCCGGACGGGCGGGGCCACGACGCCGAATGGCTGTCGCTGCCCGATGGCACCGCGGTGATCGAACTGGCGAGGGCGAGCGGGTTGCCGCTGATGCGGGAACTCGATCCGTTGGGCGCGCAGACCGTGGGCCTCGGCGAGTTGGTCGCCGCCGCGATCGACGCCGGAGTCGACCGCGTTCTCATCACTTTGGGCGGTTCCGCCTCGACCGACGGTGGTACCGGTGCCCTCGCCGCGTTGGGTGCCCGGTTCCTCGACGCGGCCGGCCGGCCGTTGGCCGTCGGCGGCGGCGCCCTCATGTCGCTCGCGCACATCGATCTGACTGGGTTGCGGCCGGCGCCGGCCGGGGGAGCGTACTGTCTCGTCGACGTCGACGCGCCCCTGCTGGGCCCTGCCGGCGCCGCCGCCGTATTCGGGCCGCAGAAGGGTGCCGGACCCGCGGACATCACCCGGCTGGAGGAGGGGCTGCGCCGGCTCGCCCACCTGTTGGGTGGTGCTCCCGACGCCGCGGGAGCCGGGGCTGCCGGCGGCACCGCCTACGGCCTCGCCGCGGCCTGGGGAGCCGAGGTGGTCCCCGGCCTGCCGACGATCATCCAGGCGGCGGGCCTGCCGGCGGCCCTTGCCGGCGCCGACTGGGTGGTGACCGGCGAGGGCAGGTTCGACCGAACCTCGTTGTCCGGCAAGGTGGTCGGCGGAGTCCTCGCGCTGGCGCGGGACGCCGAGGTGCCCGTGCTCCTGGTGGCTGGGCGGGTTGACGCCCCCCGGCCGGAGGGGGTCCGGGCCGAGATCGCCCTCGTCGATCTCGCCGGGGGGCCGGCCATGGCGATGGCCGAGCCGCTCCGGTGGCTGCGGAGGGCCGGCGCCGAGCTGGCCCGCCGGGTCACGACCGCCCGGTGAGCGGGAGTCGCCCGGTGAGCGGGAGTCGCCTGGTGCGGGGGAGCGGCCGGGCCCGGTCTGTGGGTCAGACCCGGCGGTTCATCCCGGTGAGGAGGTAACCGATCTTCCGCCAGGTGTTGGGCCCGCAGACCCCGTCGTCCGGGATGCGGCCGAACCACGGCGCGGCGTAGCGCTGTAGGGAGGCCACCCGGGCAGTGGTCCGTGGCCCGTACACGCCATCCGGCGTTATCCGGTTGGGATCACCGGTGGGGGCCTCATGGCCAAAGATGATGTTCAGGGCGTTCTGGAGCTCCACGACGTCCGGACCACGCGATCCCTCCCGCAGGGTCGGACGGTCGTCGTAACGGTGCCGGGGATCGGCGGCTGCGCCGACTCCGTTATGCCGCGCGGCGGCGAGGATGTCCCGGCGTCGGTTGGCCCGGATGTCCCCCGGGCAATTGTGGCCCCCCCACGCCTGGCCGCCCATCCGGTGGGTACCGATACCGTAACCGGCGGGAGAGTCGGTGATCTCTTCCTGCCATCCGAACTCCCGCATCCCCCACTGAAAGAGCTCGCCGAGCCGGATGATTTGTAGGGGTGTGTAGTCCTCGGTCTCGTACCCTTCGCATTCGCAGGAGATCCAGTATGGATTTCCTGCCGCCTGGGCCCAGGCCCTCCGGTCGAAAGGAACGTACTGCTCGAAGTCGCCGCTCCTCGACAGCCACAGGTGTGAGCTGACCTGGCTGGCGGGGTTGTCGAACCAGCCGAACAGGGAGCCGCCGCCCACCTGGACGTGCGGGATGAGGCCTCGGGTGGGTTGGATCATTACTCCGGTCGTGTTCCGCACCGGACGGAAGCGTGCCGGCGGGTACAAGGTCGGTGCCATCGCTACCGGCTCTCCTTCCCACGCGTGTCGCCGCGACAGATCCTCGTCTGGGAAATCACGATTCCGGGCCGCTTCCTGTTCATCGGGTCATCAGGTCGGTTGACCGCTACAGTCATAGTTTCCAGCCGGAGTACCGGCATGGCCATAGTGCCGGGCTGCTGCGGAGAGGTCCGCATCGGGGCGGTATGCCCGGACATATGGTGAGTGGAAATCCTCCCGCTGGATCCGTGACAGGGGCCCGACCCGGTTCGGTGGTGCGCCCCAGGCACGGACAGCCGACGCCGCCGCGAGCCGCCATCCCTTCGACGCCTCGTCAACCCTCGGTATCGAGGGGAATACTGACTGTTTTTTTGCGGATGTTTGCGGGAACCGCGGACCGGGCGGCGGAGCCCGTGTTTCGATGCCGCCTATATCGTTCTACCGCCTGTATCCTTCTACCGCATGATCGACCCGCAGCCGGGCTCGAGAAGGAGGCATTCAATGCGGTATGCCGTATCTTCCCCGCGACGAGTCGGACGGCCGTTCTCCTCCGGAGCGCCGGGAGCACCGGAAGCGGCTGCGTCCGGAGGGTGTCGTCCCGCGTGGCGCGGTTTCCGGCGGGCGGGCCGGCGCGGCGGCGCGACCCGGACCACCCTGGCCATTCTGACCACCGCCGGGGCGACCCTCGCGGTGAGCAGCATCCTGGCTCTGGTGAACGCGGGCGCCGCGCAGGCCGGTGGAGCGACCTGGGCGAGCTGCCCGGGCGGGCAGGCGACGGAGGTCGGTGTGCCGGCGGCGGCCGGAGAGCCGAACAGACCCGCGACGTATCTCGACGCCGGTTTCTACGTCCATGTCGCCTCGTTGTGGCCGCCGGCCACGGCATCGCTGTGCCGGACCGGTCCCGGCCGGGGTGAGGAGGCCGGCGAGCCGATCTTCAGGTTCGGGCATCTGAGCTGCCCCGGCGGCGACGCGACCTTCGGTGTGCGCAGGCCCGCGGTACCGGACCGGGCGAGCGCCGACGTCCCGCCGGCGACCTGGGGGACCTACCTGCCGGCCGGCTGGTACAGCCTGGACGACCTGAGCGACCCGTCGTGGACGTCGGTTTGCTGGTCGTCCAGGAGACGCTGACCGATCCCGGCCGGCGAAGCGCCGATTCAGATCGAAGCGCCGAATCCGGTCGACCGGATTAATCGGATTAACCGGAATCGGCGCGAGAGGACCGGGCCGATCAGTAGCGGTAGTGGTCGGCCTTGTACGGACCCTCGACGGGCACGCCGATGTAGTCCGCCTGCTGCTTGGTCAGCTGGGTGAGCTTCACGCCCAGCGCGTCCAGGTGCAGCCGGGCGACCTTCTCGTCGAGGTGCTTGGGCAGCACGTATACCCCGACGGGGTAGTTTTCGGTCTTCGTGAACAGCTCGATCTGCGCGATCACCTGGTTGGTGAAGCTGTTCGACATCACGAAGCTCGGATGTCCGGTGGCGCAACCGAGGTTCATCAGCCGGCCCTCGGCCAACACGATGATCGAGTGGCCGTCCGGGAACACCCACTCGTCGACCTGCGGCTTGATGTTGATCTTCTCGATGCCGGGGGTCCTGGCCAGGCCGGCCATGTCGATCTCGTTGTCGAAGTGCCCGATGTTCGACACGATCGCCTGGTGCTTCATCGCCGCCATGTGCTCGGCATGGATGATGTTGAGGTTGCCGGTCGTGGTGACGAAGATGTCCGCCGTCGCGACGACGTCCTCCAGGGTGGTGACCTGGAAACCGTCCATCGCGGCCTGCAGGGCGCAGATCGGGTCGATCTCGGTGACGATCACCCGGGCTCCCTGGCCGCGCAGCGCGTCCGCACAGCCCTTGCCGACGTCACCGTAGCCGCACACCACGGCGACCTTGCCGCCGATGAGCACGTCGGTGGCGCGGTTGAGACCGTCGATGACGGAGTGGCGGCAGCCGTACTTGTTGTCGAACTTCGACTTCGTCACCGAGTCGTTGACGTTGATCGCCGGAAATGCCAGCGTGCCGGCCTTCGCCATCTCATAGAGACGGTGCACGCCGGTCGTGGTCTCCTCGGTGACGCCCTTGATGTTCTTCGCGGTCTCGGTCCACCGACCCGGCTTCTGCGCGATGGTGCGGCGCAGGGTCTCCAGGACGATCGCGTACTCCTCGCCGTCCGCGGCGTCCGTCGCGGGGACCGCGCCGGCCGCCTCGAACTGGGCGCCCTTGTGGACGAGCAGGGTCGCGTCGCCGCCGTCGTCGAGGATCATGTTCGGGGTGCCGCCGTCCGGCCAGGCCAGCGCCTGGTCCGTGCACCACCAGTACTCCTCGAGGGTCTCGCCCTTCCAGGCGAAGACCGGCACGCCCCGCGGGTCGTCCTTGCTTCCGTTCGGCCCGACGACGACGGCGGCGGCCGCGTGGTCCTGGGTGGAGAAGATGTTGCAGGAGACCCAACGGACGTCGGCGCCGAGCGCTACCAAGGTCTCGATCAGCACCGCGGTCTGAATTGTCATGTGCAGGGAGCCCATGATGCGGGCGCCCCTGAGGGGCTGGCTGGCCGCGTATTCCGCCCGGGTGGCCATGAGGCCGGGCATCTCGTGCTCGGCAAGCCGGATCTCCTTGCGGCCGAACTCGGCCAGTGCGAGATCCGCGACCTTGAACTCGAAACTCATGCCCTCTCCTTCGATGCTCGGGCGGCTGCCGAGCCTATACGGCGGATGTCTCGTCCCGGTTTCCACCCGCCATCGGCCGCGGCCGTGATGCGCCGGCCTTGGAACGGGTTTCTTGAGCGTCCCACATGTCGCCGTGTTGACGAAGACCCGGTCCGGTTCTGTCGACCGCCGGGCCCGGGTCGTCCTGGCGCGGCTGGTGCACCCAGCCGCGTTCGTCCGCCCAGACCAACAGGGGTGGGAGGACGACCAGCGCGGACAGCAGGGCGACGGCGACGTTGAGGGCGACCAGCAGACCGAAGTCACGCAGCAGCGGTAGGGAGCTGAAGGCCAGGACGGCGACCCCGATCACGGCGGCGAGCGCGGAGACCACGAAGGCGCGTCCGGTGCGGGCCGCGGTCTGGTCGGCGGCCTCCTTCGGCGTCAGGCCGCGTCGACGCTCTTCCAGGTGGCGAAGCACGAGCAGGGTGGTGAACTCGCTGCCCAGCGCGATGACGAGCGGGCCGCCGACCGCGGTGAGCGGGCTGAGATCGACACCGGCCAGCCAGGCGATCATGGAGCTGAGCCCGACCGCGATCAGCACTGGCACCAGCGACAGGACCGCCCGGACGATGCTGCGGTGCCAGACCAGCAGCATGAGCAGGACGCCGACCAGCGCGAAGTAGGTCAGCTGGGTCCGGTTCTTCGTGAAGTTCTCCAGCAGCCCGGTGCCGACCACGACGAGGCCCGACGGGGTGGCGCGTACCCCTTGCGGCGGATGGACCGTGTCCCGGATGTCGTCGACGATTGCGGCCTGCCGTTCCAACGAGCCCGATCCGGTACGGAAGACGAGGTTGAGCGCGTTGTGGGCCAGGTTCACCGTGGCGCGCTGGAGGTCGGGCGGTGCCGCGGCGTAGCCGAGCCGGACGTCCTGACCCGTCGGCAGGACGACCGTCGTGTTCGGCACCTCCATCATGAAGCTGATGGTCGTGACAAGGCTCGACGCGGTAAGCAGGTCGGCCGGGTCCCTCGCGAGCCGGGTGTTCGCGAACTCGGCGAGGAAGGCGACGGTGGCGTCGTCGAAGACGTTCGGTGACTGGACGTAGATGCCCAGCTCGCTGGCGGATCCGGTGCTCGCGCGCAGCGTGTTGATGTTCTTGATGACCTGACCCTGCTGGTCGACCCATTTCTCCGGATCGGTCTGGATCTTCAGTGTACCGTCGGTGACGATCCCGACGGCGAAGACCGCGACGGACACGGCGACGAGCGGGACCGCGGTGATCCGTGGCAGGGACCCCAGGGTGATCACCGTCCGACCCAGCGGGCCGTGGGTGTAGTCCTTCGGGGGGGTTGGCCGGCGACGTTCCCGCAGGCCCAACGAGGCGGTGAGGAACAGGATCGTGGCGATGACGATCACCGGCAGGCCCAGGGCGAGCAGCGTGCCGAAGTCCCGGATCATCGGGACGTCGCTGAACTCCAGCGCGAGGAAGGACAGCACCGCGGCGGCGGTGGCGACACTCAGCGCGGGCAGCAGCCCGGCCAGGGCCGCGGTGACGGGATGGCCGGCCCGGGCCAGTTGGGCCTCCTCCTCCACCCGGCTGTGGAGCTGGACGGCGAAGTCGATGCCGACGCCGAGCAGCACCGGCAGACCGGAGATGGTCACCACCGACAGCGGGACACCCGCGTAGCCGGCGAGGCCGAACGCCCAGATGAGGCCGACGGCGACGACGCCGAGCGGGAGCAGCCGCCAGTGCACCGCGAAGGCGACGAGCAGCAGGCCGGCCATCAGCGCCAGGGAGATGCCCCCGAGGGTGACGAACCCGCCGCGCAGGTAGTCGTTGAGGTCGCGCAGCAGCGCGGGCGCCCCGGTCGACATCGTTGTCGCATTGTCGAACATGCGTTCGGACACGGCCTTCTCGGCCAGGGTCGCGGCCTGGCCCTCGGTCGTGAGGGAGGCGTTGCCCCGCAGTCGGGTGACCATCTGGCTGGTGGATTCGGTCGGGAAGAACGGCTTGATCGACTTACGGATGGCACCCGTGTTGTCGCGGAGCAGGAAGGAGACCCAGGCCGGGTTGTCGTAGACCCGCTCGGCCACCGGGATCGCCTGCATCCGCCGCAGCGTCGTGACGGAGTCGGCGAGGCGCCGCTGGGCGGAGACCGGATCCGGATCGCGGCGCTGGGCACCGAGCAGGATCTTCCCGGCGGGGCTGTTGACGGGATTGCCGTCCGGGCTCGTGACCAGGTTGTTCGTGAACTCCAGCGCCGCGAGCGGGGTGATAACCGATTCGATCCGGTCATCGGCGTCGAGGCTGGCCTGCAACTCCCGGAACTGGCTGATGTTGCGCTTGGTGAACAGGTCCTCGAGTCGTTCGCCCTTGTCCAGAGTGAACAGCGTGACCATCGCCTGGCCGCCGAAGAGGGACTGGTAGGCGACGTTGTCCCGGGCGACCTGGGAGTCGGGGTTCAGATAGTTGTCCTGGCCGGTGGTGAATTCCAGCCGGGTGGTTCCGAACCCCAGGGCGGCGGTGACGAGCAGCGCCACGACGGCGACGATGCCCGAGCGCCGACTGACCGTACCGACCGTACGGGCGAGTGCCGCCGATGGCCCGGACCGGCGGTCCGGGCCCGACCCGTGGTCCGGTTCCGAGGGGCGGCCTGGCTCCGACCGGTGTTCGGGCCGGCCGGGATGATCGGCTGGATCGTCGGTGGAGGGGGAAGGCGTCGACATCGGTCACGCTCCGGAGTTATCCGCGTTGCCTCCGGATCGACGCGTGTTACCTGTCGGTCCGACGGCTGTGTCCCTGCTGTATAGCGCAGCAGGTCACACCGCCTGAAGGCCCCGGGGCAGCCGATTTCGCCGGAAAATGTTTCAGGCGATCAACACGCCCCCGGGCCTGGCTCCCCGGGCTCGGCTACCGTCGCCATCCTCTCCGGGGTCGGACGTGCCCGGGGTCGGACGTGCCCGGGGTCGGACGTGCCCGGGGTCAGACGCCCGCGGACTCCCGTGACGGTCGGAGTTCGACGAGCGAGTCGTAGCTCGGGAAGAAGAGCCCCTCGTGCCCGTCATCCCAACGCACGACGAACGGCGGGCCTCCGTCCTCGCCGCGTACCTCGACCACGGTCCCGTGTCGTTCCGGGCTGCCCACCGTGCGGCCGTGGACGACGAACCTCTCTCCGACGGATGCGAACATCATGATGGTCGACCTCCCTGCCGGGCGATCCGGTCTGCTCTGCCTGGATGCTCCGGTGACCGATCGCATGCGCGTGCTCTTTCTGCCTAGCACGGAGCGTCGGTCACGGCAGACCCGGAGCCCGAAAGGTCGCGAACTCCCGGTTCAGGAGAGCCGCTCGACGACCAGCGCCATGCCCTGCCCGCCGCCGACGCACATCGTCTCCAACCCGATGGTCGTGTCGGTGGTGCGTAGTCCGTTCAGCAGGGTGGTGAGTAGCCGGGCGCCGGTCATCCCGAACGGGTGACCGAGCGCGATCGCGCCACCGTGCACATTCAGCTTCGCGACGTCGAGCCCGAGTGCCCGGTAGGTCGGGATGACCTGCGCCGCGAACGCCTCGTTCAGCTCTACCAGGTCGACGTCGTCGATCGTCATCCCCGCCCGGGCCAGGGCCCGCCGGGACGCCTCCACCGGGGCCAGGCCCATGATCTCCGGTGACAGTGCGCTGACGCCGGTGGAGACGATCCGGGCCAGCGGGGTGATGCCGAGCTCGCGGGCCCTGGTGTCGCTCATGACGATGACCGCGGCGGCTCCGTCGTTGAGCGGGCAGGCGTTGCCGGCCGTGACGGTACCGTCCGGGCGGAACACCGGCCTGAGAGCGGCCAGCGCCCGCATCGTGGTTCCCGGCCGGGGACTGTCGTCGCTGTCGATCACCTCGCCGTCGGGCAGCGGCACCGGAATGATCTCCCGCTTGAAGAAGCCGTCCGCGACGGCCCGCTCCGTCAGGTTCTGCGAGCGGCAGGCGTACTCGTCCTGTTCGAGGCGGCTCACACCCGCGAGCTGGGCCACGTTCTCGGCGGTCTGCCCCATGGCGATGTAGACGTCGGGCAGCTCGCCGGCCGCCCGGGGATTCGTCCAGGGCGCGGACCCCGCCCGGGCGCGGGCCGCCGTACGGTCCTGGGCCTCGCAGTAGCGCGGGTTCTGGGTGTCCGGCAGGCTGTCGCTGTTGCCCCTGACGAAGCCGCTGACGACCTCCACCCCGGCGGCGATGAACGCGTCACCCTCTCCCGCGCGGACGGCGTGCGCAGCCATCCGCAGAGCCTGCAGGGAGGATGCGCAGTACCGGGAGACCGTCGTGCCGGGAACGGTGTCGAACCCGAGGCTGACGGCGACGACGCGGCTGATGTTGTGTCCCTGTTCGCCTCCGGGTAGCCCGCAGCCGAGGATGAGATCGTCGATGTCGGCCGGATTGAGGGCCGGAACCTGGTCCAGGGCTGCCCGGACGATGATGGCCGCGAGGTCGTCGGCCCGCATCCCCCGCAGCGACCCCTTGAACGCCCGCCCGATCGGTGATCGGGTTGCGGCGACGACAACGGCCTCGGTCACATGCCCTCCCAGTTCTCGGTGTTCTCGGTGTTCTCGGCGGCAGGGTCGCGGAGGCCGTGGTCCCTGCGGCCAAATGATCAAAACCCTAACGCGGACGAGCGCCCGCGGTCGCGGGTGGCCGAGCCGACGCGGCGAGGGGGACCCGTCGGGTTACGCTTTGATCATCCCGTCGCCAGCGAGCCGGATGGCGTGCCCGATGCGAGCAGACCTTGGTACACCCCGTGATGTCGCGGCCCTCGCCGCGGCCGCGGGCGAGCTGCGCGAGTGCGCCGCACGGCTGCGCCGACTCGTCCCGGAGGTGGCCGGGGTGCTGGCCGGTGCGCGTGCCGCCGACACCCCGCGGGCATGGCGGTCACCGTGGCGGATCCGGTGCGCCGCCCGGCTGGACGACTGGCAGCGGGCGCTCGACGTCGGCGCCGGGGTGCTGCGCGATCGGGCCGGGCTGCTCGACTGGCTCGCCGAGCGGTACGACGAGCGTGCCCACGCCCTGCGCCTCGGTCTCGGCGCGGCTGCCGTGGTATCCGCCGACGAGCTCGCCCGGCTGCGCCGGTTCGACGCGTCCGGCGGCGTCGGGAACGACCCACGGGTGTGGATGCTGGCGCACGGACTGGCCACCGCTGGCGTCGAGGGCGATGCCGGGGGGAGGGAGGATCTGCCCGGGGCTATCGGAGGCTCCGGCGATACCGGCGATACCGGCGACGGCAGGCCCGCCGTGAAGGTTCCGATTGACGAAACCGTTCTGTTCGATCCGGTCCTGCTGGGCGTCCTGTCCGACCGCCTGCGGGCGGCGGGCGACCGGTCGGCCGCCCTGGCCCGAGCCGTCGCCGCGGACGGGGGACGGTTGAGCCGGCTGCCCGGTCCGTTCGGCGGCGTGGACTGGTCCGATCCGCACTGCCTGTTCGGGGAGCGCAAACCGTCCGGTCCGGCTGGCCTGCTCGGTCTGGCTGGCTTGTCCGGACAGGACGACCCCGTCGGGTTCGGACTGCACGCGGTCGCTGTCGGAGCGCCGGCCATGGCGCGCGGCATCGACCGGCGGATGGCGCGTTTCGCCGCGGCCGAGCTGGTCGCCCGCATCGGCACGGATCCGGCGACGGTGACCGTCAATGATCTGACGGCGATCAGCGTTCGGCTGGCCGGCCTGTCCGCGGTGATGCGCCAGGCGGTCATCTCCCGGCTGCGCGGCCGGCCTCTGGCGGTCCTTGCCGCGGTGGCCGCCCGGGCGATCGAAAATCCGAGCCCCGGTATCCTTGGTTACCTGCCGGCGCTGGCCGACCTCACCGACGCCCTGATCGCCGGGGCCTCCTCGGCCATGATCGGAGACGTCCTGCTGGCCTTCCCATGGCTCGAACCCGGCTACCCTGTCGTCCGCGGACGCTCCGGCGAGGTCGTGGCGGTCGACCGCACCGGCGACCCGACGGTGCGTGACGGGATCAGCCCGAGCGATGTGGGGCAGGGCGGCGTCGCCGACTGCTACCTCGTCGCGGCGCTGATCGGCATCGCCCGCCAGGATCCCGGACTACTCGCGGAGCGGCTGCGAGCCAACCCCAACGGCACTGTCACGATCATCATGCACCCCCGCGGACCGGCCGGCGCAGGCGTGGGCGTCACCGTCACGGCCGCCCTGCCCGCTCGTCGGGTCCAGCCGCCGTACGGGCGATCGGAGGATCGATCGGAGGACGAGGCACCCGGGCCGCGGGCGCCGGGTACCTCCCGGTCGCGTGCGGCTGGGTACGAGGAGGTCGCGATGGACGGCGACGACGCGGCGGGACGGCCGGAGCTGTGGCCGGCGCTGTACGAGAAGGCCTACGCCCGGCTGCACGGCGGCTATCCCGCCATCGAATTCGGAAATGCGGCGACGGCCCTGCGGACGCTCACCGGGCGATCGGCGCACGTGTTCGCCGCCCACGAGGCGACCGTTCCCGCCCTCGGGGAGCTCCTCGCCGACGGCGAGGTGGTGATCGTGACCACCCGGCGTCGAACCCGATCCGGCGGACTCGTCGCGGCGCACGCCTACACCCTGCTCGCCGTGGACGTGGCGCGCCGGCGGGTGCTGCTGCGTAATCCGTGGGATCCGGCGCCCGGGCAGAACAACGAGCGGTGGTACGCCTGGGACGGGATCCTCCCGGACACGCATGCGGTCGTGCACGGCCCGACCCGTTGACGGTCGGTGGCTGCCGCCCCGCTACCGCTGCCGAATGATCGCCACCGGGGTGGGGCAGTGAAGCATGCACTGGTGGCTGACCGATCCCAGCAGCAGCTCGGCGAAGCCGCCGTGACCGCGGGCGCCGACGACGACGAGATCGCACTCGCGACCCTTGGCGATCAAGGCCTGGGTGGCCGAGGCGGGCACCACCACGGCCCGTAGGCCCAGTCCGGCCGGCAGTTGGCCGCGGTCGCGGACGCCCGCGATGGACTCGTCGAGCACGGCCCGGGCCTGGTCCTCCAGGGCCTGGGTGATCTCCCCCGGTGCCTCGGCGAACGGCAACGGGATCGCCGAGAGCCAGGCGTGCACGGCGATCAGCGGAACCCCGCGCAGTGCGGCCTCCCCGGCGGCCCAGGCGAGGGCCGACAGGGCGTTGGGGGAGCCGTCCACACCCACGGCGATCGGTCGGGACGGTCGGGACGGTGCACCATCCGGGGTCGTGCCTTCGGCGGCGGTCGCACCCGAGCCGGCGGTCGCGGCCTCGACGTCACCGCGGGCGATCACGACCGGAACCGTGGCGTGTACGGCGACGGAGGCACTGACCGACCCGATCCGCAGCCGGTGCAGCAGCCCCTGCCCCCGGGCGCCGACCACGATCATGCGGGCGTCGCGGCCGACCGTCAGCAGGGCCTCCGCGCCCGGCAGGTCCACGGCCTGCTCCGTTACGGAGACGATCGATCCCGGTGGCGTGACCGCCGTCACGGTTTCGTGCAGCGTCCGCTCGGCAGCCTGCGCCAGGCCGGCCCGCATCCCGGACTGGGCCGGACCACGGGCGAAGCCGATCACGGCTTGGATGCCGCACCCCTGCCACTCCGCCTCGGTGAACGCCCAGCGCAGCGCCGTGTGGGAGCCCTCGGAACCATCGACCCCGACCACGATGTCGGCCATCGTCCGCCTCCTTCGAAGCCCGGTCCGGGATACCCGGCTGGTCGGCGGGGAACCCCGTTCGCCCGCAGGGGAGGCCAACGCGGGGGGCCAACGCGGAGTGGAGCCGCCCGCCGATCAACAGCTTCCGGTGTTGTTTCCGTGTGTTCTGGCCAGGTGAACCCTACGTTGGACCATCCTTCCCACCCGTCGACGTGATCCATGGTGAGAAGTGGTGAATGGTTGGGTCACCTGTCCTCGGTAACCCCGTCGTCGGAGCGGAAGCCACTGGGCGCCAGCCGCTCCCCTGCCGTGATCGATCGATAAGACGACGAGGTGCGACAATGGAGGTCCACGATCTCTGTTGTCGGCGACGGTGGTTGGCGTCCGTTGTGTGGCGGCGGGTCGATCGGGCGAGGTGGCTGTTCCCGCCCGGCCTCGCCGGGCAAGGACGAAGAATGCCGTGACCGGGCGGTCCGGTTTCTCCCGGTGTTCCGGTTCCCATCGATTTTTCTTGTGCGCCGAGTCCCGTCGTAGTTCCGGATACCGGCGGGCCGGTTCAACCGGTGAGCGCGCCCGGACTTTCCTCCGCACGTGCCGTGGGCAGGGTGTACTCGGGCGCGGTCACTGCGGCGGTCACTGCGGCGGCCATCCCTTCGGCCATCCCTCCGGCCATCCCTCCGGCGAGGTGGCGGGGGGATCCTCCACGCCGCCAAGTCCTCCTCCCCGGGGATGCCGTCCCGCCGGGTGACGCGGTAATAAGGATTTGAAGATGACGGATTAAAAATCGCTTTCTGGTGTCACCCGATGAGGTTGAAGGCGGGGAGAAGAACTGCTCGGGAGGTCTTTCCGGATGGCCCGGTGTGGCCTTTTCGTGGCCGCTGGCCCCATCTTTTGCTTTGCGTCAGTCGCGCGATGTTTGATGCGTCTGTCGCACCACGAGTCCCCAACGAGGGTGATGAAGTCATGTCCTCTTCATGTGAATGTGGTGGCCCTCCCCAGGAGCCTCCCCTCCAGGCACGGAGTACCGTGCCTGGACAGACGTTGACCGGTCCCCGACCCACCGAACCCGTTCAGGTCGGCATGATCCCCGGGCAACCCGCCCCGGTCCGCTCGGGCGGGCGCAGTCCGTCAGCTTCGAGTGACCCCGCCGAGGAAGGGAGGCACGTGGCGTCGGCCGTGACCCAGCTTGCCCTCCCCGGTGCTCTGGTTCTGGTCCGTGCGCAGGAGCCGGGCACGCTGGTGTCCGATCGCGGGGGATGGCAGCGGGCGGTGCTGCGGGCGGCCCTGCCATCGGCGGCGAAGCTGGTCGCGTTGACGCTGGCGAGCCACGTCGCCGAGGTTCCGTCGGCGGCGCCCGCCGGTGCCGCGGTGAGCGCCCCCGGCCTGGTCACCCTGGTCGCGGAGACCGGTTACAGCCGGACCCACGTGCAGCGCCAGATCACCAGGTTGCGCAACCAGGGCTGGTTGGCGACGGTGGCCCGGCCCGCGGCCGGCAGGACGACGCGGTTAGCCCTGAGCATCCCCGAGGCCGCCGTACGGGCAGGCGAGGTCCGCCTGGTCGCGGCCGACGTCGCATCCTCTCCGGCGTCCGCGTCTCCGGCGTCTCCGGCGTCTCCGGCGTCCGCGTCTCCGGCGTCTCCGGAGGCCGGCTCGGCAACCGCAGCCTCGGCCGCGCCCGCCCGCCGGCGCCGCGGCGGTCGCCGTGGCCGGATCGGCCTGCGGACGGTGTCTGCGGTCGGCCGTCGTCCCCGGGCGATGGCGTCCGTGGCGGGCGATGGCTCGCCTGGTGCCGCCAGCCCGGCGGTCAACCTCGCCCCCTCGAGGGGCGCCGACCGCCCGGACACCGCCGGTTCGGATGATCCGGACACCGCCCGTTCAGACCAGCCGGAGCCGGGTGACGTCCGAGCGGAGGGCGACCCCCAACCGGCCCCGGCCGTGGGCACCGTCGATCCCGCCACCCGCGGGGCCGTGACGGACGAGCCACACGTCCCGACGGACGAGACCGCTGGGGCAGCGGACGCGTCGACTCCCGAACCGGAGCGGGGCGCCCCGACAGTCCCGTTGCCCCCTCCGCCGCCCGAGCCGATGACCCTGGCCGCCAGCCAGGTGATCACGGTCCTCGCGAACGCGATGCGGCGCCCGACGTCCGACTACCTGGCTATCTACCAGAAACTGCGGGTGATCCTGGAGGAGGACAGCTGGGAACCGGTCGAACTGGCCCTGCATCTAGTGCACATCATCACGACCGGTGTCCTGGTCGGGGATGGCGACGAGATCGACAATCTGTCCTGGCGACTCGATCGCCTGCCCAGGGCGTCCGCCGACTGCAACTGCCGCGCCTGCCTGGAGAACCGGGGGATCAGGACCGGACCGACGCCGGGTTCCACCGTCCCGAGCCAGGGGCGCGGGCGCTACACCCGCACCGCGAAGGAGAAGGGACCCACGCCCGGACGCCCAGGATGGGAGGCCTACGGGTCCCGAGCCGCCCGCCCGGAATCCGAGGCGCCGCCCGTGTCGATCCCGCGGCCACCGCTGGAGGCTATCGAGGAGGCCGCTCGCGCGGGACGTGCGCATGCCCAGATGGCGAGCCAGTCGGCGGCTGACGGCGCGGCCTGAGCCGGTCGACCTGTGGTCCGGGTCGCCCGCCGCGGCCCGCCGTGGCGGGCCGCGGATGGTGACGGTCAGTGGCGGATGGTGTTGCATAGTCCCAGCGACAGCCCATCATGGGAAGTCATGGTGACTTCGGTGGACGACACCCGTGGCTGATTCCGGGTCGGACGGCGGCTATGACGCCGACGTGATCGTGATCGGGAGCGGGTTCGGCGGCAGCGTCAGCGCGCTACGGCTCGCGGAGAAGGGCCATCGTGTCCTCGTGCTGGAGGCCGGTCGCCGGTTCACCCCGGACACGCTGCCGAAGAACAGCTGGCACGTTCGCCGGTATCTGTGGATGCCGCGGTTGGGCTGCCACGGTATCCAGAAGATCACCTGGTTGGGTCGGGTCGTGGTGCTGTCCGGAACGGCGGTCGGTGGCGGCTCGGTCGTCTACGCGAACACGCTGTACCGCCCGCTCGACGCCTTCTATACCGACCCGCAGTGGCGGGACATCACCGACTGGCGCCGTGAGCTGGAGCCGTTCTTCGACCAGGCCGAACGCATGCTCGGGGTGAATCCCAACCCGACGACGACGTACTCCGACGAGGTGTTCCGCAGGGTCGCCGAGGAGATGCGGGTCGGGTCCACCTTCGCGGCGGCGCCGGTCGGTGTCTTCTTCGGCCGCGACGGCCGCCGGGAACCCGGCGTGCGTGTCCCCGACCCGTACTTCGGCGGCGCCGGCCCGGCTCGGACGGGATGCGTAGAGTGCGGGGAGTGCATGAGCGGCTGCCGTCGAGGGGCCAAGAACACCCTCGACTGTAACTACCTGTACCTGGCCGAGCGGGCCGGTGTGCGGGTAGTCCCGGACACCACGGTCACGGCTGTCCGGCCACGCTCGACCGGCGGGTATGAGCTCGACATGGTCCGGACGGGGGGTCTCGTCCGGCGTCGGCGACGTACCCTCACCGCGGAGCAGGTCGTGTTCGCCGCCGGCACCCTGGGCACCCAGCGGCTGCTGCTGGCGATGAAACAGAGCGGTGACCTGCCGGCGTTGTCCGGCCGGCTCGGTCATCTCACCCGGACGAACTCCGAGGCGATCCTGGGCGCATCCAGGCTGCGCCCTGATCGGCGGATCGCCCGGGGAGTCGCGATCACCTCGTCCTTCCACCCCGACGAGCACACCCACATCGAACCCGTGCGCTACGGCCGGGGGAGCAACCTGATGGCACTGATCAGCGCGTCGATGACCGACGGCGGCGGGCGGGTGCCGCGCTGGCTGAAATACCTGCGTCAGGTCGTGCTCCACCCACATCAGGCGCTGGCGTCGTCACTGCCCTGGCGATGGTCCGAGCGGACCATCATTGCGCTGGTCATGCAGTCGTGGGACAACTCGTTGATCGTCTCCCTGCGCCGTGGACCGTTCGGTCTCGGCTGGCTGACGAGTCGGCAGGGACACGGTGAGCCGAACCCCTCCTGGATCCCGGAGGGCAACGACGCCGCCCGCCGGATCGCGGCCAGGATGGGCGGCTACCCCGGCGGGTCGATCGGCGAGATCGCCAACATCCCGCTGACCGCGCACATCCTCGGCGGGGCCCCCATCGGCACGGATCCCACCACCGGAGTAATCGATCCCTACCACCGGGTCTTCGGATACGAGGGGCTGCACGTCGTCGACGGCGCCGCGGTCTCGGCGAACCTCGGCGCGAACCCGTCGTTGACCATCACTGCGCAGGCCGAACGGGCGATGTCCTTCTGGCCGAACAAGGGGGAACCCGACCCGCGCCCACCCCTCGGGGCGGCCTACCGGCCGGTTGCGCCGAGAGCACCGGCGCACCCCGCCGTCCCAGCCGGCGCTCCCGGGACCTACCGCGTGGTCGGCCCGGTCGGCCCGGTCGGCCCGGTCGCGGGGACGAGGTGACCGGTTGCCGGATGCTGGCCACGAGCTGCCGGGATGCGGGCGTGTCCGGCAGCCACGCTTTGCCCGGCACGCCGATCGCCGGCACGTGATCTCAGCGCCGCCGGCTGGGCGCACCGCGCGACGGGTCGACGCCGGGCAACTCCTCGAAGTCAGGGGTCGCCGAGTCGGACAGGCCTTCGTCGAAGGCGCCCCGGGTATCCGTGCCGGCGGGGGGTGCGGTGGTGCCGGCG
>NZ_CDWWXA010000013.1:0-11863 GCF_977971845.1 Frankia sp. CeCAU1
CCCGAGGGCGGGGAGGACGTCGCCGGTCGGTGCAACGAGGCCGCGGTCCGTTACCGCGAGCGGGTCCGGGCCTGGGCCGGGGCGCTTCCCGGCGCGGCGGCGGTGCGCTGGGTGCACGGTGTCCGCGACGTGCGGCCGTACTACGCCGCCGCCGATGTGAACGTGGTGTCCTCCTGGGTGGAGGACTACGGCGCCATCGGGGTGGCGTCGGCCTGCGGGGTACCGACCGTGGCGACGCGGTTCGGGTCGATCAGCGAGCTGGTGGACGACGAGACCGGCTGGCTGGTGGCACCCGGCGACGCGGTGGCGGTGGCGGAGTGTCTCACCGACGCTGCGGCCGGCAGGCGGACACCCGCCGCGCGCGACCGAGGCTTCGCCGCGCGGGCACGGGCCGAGAAGCTGCTGGATCGCCGGTCGTTGAGCCAGGACGTCGTCGCTGCCCTGCACGAGGCCGTGCGCGGCGCGCGGTCGTGGCACGCGTGCTCCGGCCCGGGCCGGAGCGTGCCGGGATGCACCGGGGACCGAAAGAACGAGTTCACCCGCAGGTGGGGTGATTATCGCCGAACATTCCGCCGTTGTGGGCAGGGGCCGCCGACAGCTTCCGCTACTGTTAGCAGTGTTAAGTAATTGCCGGAGTCGGGCGTGACGAGCTTGTTCGGGAGGCCCTGGCGGTTCCCGCCGACCCGGAGGGTCGGCGGGGTCACAGCGTCGCGGGCGCGGTGCGAGACGCGCCGGAATGCCAGGATGGGACGGAGCTGGCCGAGGCAGGCAGGCGCCGGATGCGTGCCCACCCGGGGCCGTGGGTCCGGTGTCACCATGGTGCGGCCAGCCGGGCGGGGCCATGGGAGCGAGCCCCGCCGCTCGCGGGTGGCGGGCGGCGGGCGACGAGGAGGAGAACGATGGACACCTTCGGCAGTACCGGATCGCTCGTGGTGGGTGATCGCACCTACACGATCAGGCGGCTGGACGCGGTGCCCGGGGCCGATCGACTCCCCTACAGCCTCAAGGTGCTGTTGGAGAACCTTCTGCGTACCGAGGACGGCGCGAACATCACCGCGGACCATGTCCGGGCGCTGGCGAACTGGGATCCCTCGGCCGCCCCCAGCCAGGAGATCCAGTTCACGCCCGCCCGCGTCATCATGCAGGACTTCACCGGCGTGCCGTGTGTGGTGGACCTTGCCGCCATGCGGGAGGCGATGGCCGCCCTCGGCGGCGACCCGTCGAAGATCAATCCGCTGGCCCCCGCCGAGCTCGTGATCGACCACTCGATCATCGCCGACCACTTCGGCCGGCCGGACGCGTTCGAGCTCAACGCGGCGCTGGAGTTCGGCCGCAACCGGGAGCGTTACCAGTTCCTGCGCTGGGGTCAGGAGGCGTTCGACAACTTCACCGTCGTCCCACCGAACACCGGCATCGTGCACCAGGTCAACCTGGAGCACCTCGCCCGGGTCGTCTTCACGAAGCAGACGGCCGATGGGACGCTGGCCTACCCCGACACCCTCGTGGGCACGGACAGCCACACCACGATGATCAACGGTCTCGGCGTGCTCGGCTGGGGCGTCGGCGGCATCGAGGCCGAGGCCGCCATGCTCGGCCAGCCGGTGAGCATGCTTATCCCCACTGTGGTGGGCTTCAAGCTGACCGGCGAGCTGCCGACGGGCACCACCGCGACCGACATGGTGCTCGTCATTACCGAGATGCTGCGTCGGCACGGAGTCGTCGGCCGGTTCGTCGAGTTCTACGGCGACGGCGTGACGAACGTCCCGCTGGCGAACCGGGCGACCATCGGCAATATGAGCCCCGAGTACGGCTCCACCTGCGCGATCTTCCCGATCGACGCGGAGACGCTGAACTACCTCAGGCTGACCGGCCGTCCCGCGGAGCTGGTGGCGTTGGTCGAGGCGTACGCCAAGGAGCAGGGCCTCTGGCACGACCCGAGCCGCGAGGCCGCTTACACGACCACCCTTGAGCTGGACCTGTCCACCGTCGAGCCGTCGCTTGCCGGGCCCAAGCGCCCGCAGGACCGGGTGCCGCTGGCGAGCGCGAAGCAGGCCTTCCGGGCGGCGTTGGTCGACTACGCCCAGCCCCTGGTGCTCACGAATGGCGGCGCGGACGAGGCGGATGCCGAGTCCTTCCCGGCCTCCGACCCGGCGGCCGCATTCGCGGACAAGCCCTCCGACGCCCCGATCTCGGTGAACGCCGTGGTCGGGGACGTCGCCGCCCGCCCGTCCAACCCGACGGCGGTCACCCTCGCCGACGGCACGGGCGTCGAGATCGACCATGGCGCCGTCGCCGTTGCGGCCATCACCTCCTGCACCAACACGTCCAACCCGCAGGTCATGATCGGCGCTGCCCTGCTGGCCCGCAACGCCGTCGAGAAGGGGCTCACCCGCAAGCCGTGGGTGAAGACCACCCTCGCGCCGGGCTCGAAGGTGGTCATGGACTACTACGAGCGGGCGGGGCTCGTGCCCTACCTGGACAAGGTCGGTTTCAACCTGGTCGGGTTCGGCTGCACCACCTGCATCGGTAACTCCGGGCCGCTGCCGGAGGAGATCAGTGCCGCGGTGAACGACGCGGACCTGGCGGTGGTCAGCGTGCTGTCGGGCAACCGCAACTTCGAGGGCCGGATCAACCCCGACATCAAGATGAACTACCTGGCGTCCCCGCCGCTGGTGGTCGCCTACGCGCTGGCCGGCACCATGGACATCAACCTCGACACCGACCCGCTGGGCACCGGCACCGGCGGGGAGCCCGTCTACCTGCGTGACATCTGGCCGAGCGAGGCCGAGGTCGCCGCGGTCGTCGGCGACGCCATCCAGTCCGAGATGTACGAGTCCGACTACGCCGACCTGTCCGGTGACGAGCGCTGGCGTTCGCTGCCGCTCGGTGACGGCGGGGAGGTGTCGCGGACGTTCGCCTGGGCGCCCGGCTCCACCTATGTCCGGCACCCTCCGTACTTCGAGGGGATGGCGGCGAAGCCGGAGGCCCGGACCGACATCATCGACGCCCGGGTGCTGGCGGTGCTCGGCGACTCGGTCACCACCGACCACATCTCCCCGGCTGGCTCGATCAAGAAGGACTCGCCTGCCGGCCGCTACCTCACCGAGCACGGGGTCGCGCCCGCCGACTTCAACTCCTACGGGTCGCGGCGCGGCAACCACGAGGTGATGATCCGCGGCACGTTCGCCAACATCCGGTTGCGCAACCGGCTGGCGCCGGGCACCGAGGGCGGCGTCACCCGGCACCTGCCAGACGGCGAGCAGCTGGCCATCTACGACGCCGCGCAGAAATACGCCGCCGAGGGTGTGCCGCTGGTGATCCTGGCCGGTAAGGAGTACGGCTCGGGTTCCTCCCGGGACTGGGCGGCGAAGGGTACCTCGCTGCTCGGCGTGCGGGCGGTCATCGCCGAGTCCTACGAGCGCATCCACCGGTCGAATCTGATCGGTATGGGCGTGCTGCCGCTGCAGTTCCCCGCCGGCGAGTCGGTGGAGTCGCTCGGCCTGACCGGGGAGGAGACGTTCACCATCACGGGCCTCGCCGAGGTGGACGAGAGGACCCCGCCCATCACGGTACGTGCCGGCGACAGGACCTTCGAGGCGGTCGTGCGGATCGACACCCCCGGCGAGGCGGAGTACTACCGCCACGGCGGGATCCTGCTGTACGTCCTGCGCTCGTTGCTGTAGCCCACGACCGATGATCCGGGGCCGGCGGGTTCGCTCCCTGCCGGCCCCGCCCGCCGGCCCGCATGCCGCGCGCCCCCGTTCCCGTTTCCCGGACTGAGAAGCGACACGCCGTCAGCGGTATCAGTTGGGGAGGAACACCGTCATGCCCGGACAGTGGGACGCCACCGTCAAGTTGGTCTACGCCGTCGACAGTGGTACCTCGGGATCCGCTCCCGCGGCGGTCTCAGCCGGGCGCTCGTCGCAGCCGGAATCGACGACGTCGTGCCCTGGCCGTGAGCGGGGCCGGTGGTGGGCTCGCCCGGTCGGGGATCTCAGTCGCGGTCGGCGGGGGGATCCTCGGCGAGCAGGGCGGTCAGCGCCGGGAACAGGGCCGGCGGGGCGGCGACGGTGAGATCTTCGCCCGCCGGGCGGCCGTGCAGCCCCCCGACCCGCAGTCCGGCCTCCACCGCCACCAGGCCGCCGGCGGCCTGGTCCCAGGGCCTCAGCCCACGCTCGTAGTAGGCGTCGACGAGGCCGCCGGCCGCCGCGCACAGGTCCAGCGATGCCGCACCCATCCGACGGAGATCGCGCACCCGGGGCACCACCCGGCTGGCGACAGCGGCCTGCGCGGCCCGGCGGGACGCCGTGTAGCCGAAACCCGTTGCGACGAGGGCGCCGGCCAGCGTCGTCACCGTGGAGCCGGTCAGCGGTTCCCCGTCCCGGTACGATCCGCCGCCCCGCGTGGCGGTGTAGGTCGCGCCCAGCGCCGGGGCGTGCACAACCCCGGCGACGACCTCCCCGTCGACCTCGGCGGCGATCGAGACCGCCCAGTTGGGCAGCCGGTAGAGGAAGTTCACCGTCCCGTCGAGCGGGTCGACGATCCAGCGCACCCCGGTTGTGCCGGCGGAGTCCGAACCCTCCTCGCCGAGCAGTCCGTCGCCGGGGCGCAGTTCGGCGAGCCGCCGGGCGACGAGCGCCTCGGAGGCGCGGTCGAGAGCGGTCACGACGTCGGTGGGAGACGACTTCGTCGTCTCCGCGGCCACGGTGCCCTCCCGGCCCCGCGCGAGCAGGTCACCCGCCGCACGGGCGATCGTCAGCGCAATGGCGAGCAGTTCGTCCGGGTCTGGCAGGTCGCTCATCGTCCGGCGCTCCAGGGATCGGCACGGAGTGGGGATCGGCACGGGAGTACGGTCCGTTCAACGGTTCATCCTGCCAAGGCAGCCGGTCGTGTACTCCCCATGGAACGTGAGAGGCGTCACGTCCGTCGACCTCTTCCGCTTCCCGTTCCGGCTCCGGCTCCGGCTCCGGGGTGCGTGCCCGGGCCGGAACCTCGCCGGTCCGGGCACCGGGGGACCTCGGCGGTCGATGACCACGATCGAGGCGCCCGTAGGATCGTTACTTGTGGTTGCGACAGACGGTACGGAACGGTCCACCCGCGCGGTCCCGGCGAAGCCGGGCCTGGACGGCATCGAGGCGCGCTGGTCAACGGTATGGCAGGACGAGGGCACCTACGTGTTCGACCGGACGGTCGACCGCGGGCAGGTCTACTCCATCGACACCCCGCCGCCGACCGTCAGCGGTTCCCTGCACGTGGGGCACGTCTTCTCGTACACCCACACCGACCTGATCGCCCGCTACCAGCGGATGCGGGGTCGCGAGGTCTTCTACCCGATGGGCTTCGACGACAACGGGCTGCCGACCGAGCGCCGGGTCCAGAACTACTTCGCTGTCCGCTGCGAGCCGTCGCTGCCCTACGACCCGGGTTTCACCCCGCCGGACAAGCCCGGCAAGGAGCAGGTCCCGATCTCGCGACGCAACTTCGTCGAGCTCTGCGAGCGGCTGACCCTGGAGGATGAGAAGGGCTTCGAGCAGCTCTGGCGCAGGCTGGGGCTCTCCGTCGACTGGTCGTACACCTACGCGACGATCGACGCCCGGTCGCGGACCGTTGCGCAGCGGGCCTTCCTGCGCAACCTCGCTCGGGGGGAGGCCTATCTTGCCGAGGCCCCGACGCTGTGGGACGTCACCTTCCGTACCGCGGTGGCCCAGGCCGAGCTGGAGGACCGGGACCGCCCCGGCGCGTACCACAGCCTGGCCTTCCCCCGGTCGGGCGTCTCCGCCCCGAGCAGCGGGCTGGACCCGGCGGGCTCCGGGGATCTGGCGGGCTCCGGGGATCTGGCGGACCCGATTGTCATCGAGACGACCCGTCCCGAGCTGCTGCCCGCCTGCGTCGCCCTGGTCGCCCATCCGGACGACCCGCGTTACCAGTCGTTGTTCGGCGCCACGGTGCGGACCCCGCTGTTCGACGTTGAGGTCCCGGTGGTCGCGCACCGGTTGGCCGACCCCGAAAAGGGATCCGGCATCGCGATGATCTGCACCTTCGGTGACCTCACCGACGTGACGTGGTGGCGCGAGCTGCGGCTGCCGGCGCGTGCGGTGATCGGCCGTGACGGCCGGTTCATCCCGGACCCACCGGGCGCCGTCACCTCCGCGGCAGGCCGGGAGCGGTACGCCGAGCTCGCCGGAAAGACCGTGCACAGCGCCCGGGCGCGGATCGTCGAACTGCTCGCCGGGTCCGGCGCGCTGCTCGGCGATCCGCGGCCGATCACCCATCCGGTCAAGTTCTACGAGAAGGGCGACCGGCCGCTGGAGATCGTGACGACCCGCCAGTGGTACCTCCGCAACGGCGGGCGGGACGAGCCGCTGCGGGCCGCGCTGCGTGGACGCGGCCAGGAGCTGCGCTGGTACCCGGACTACATGAAGGTCCGCTACGAGAACTGGGTCGACGGCCTCAACGGCGACTGGCTGATCAGCCGGCAGCGGTTCTTCGGCGTGCCGTTCCCGGTGTGGTACCCGCTGGACGCCGCCGGTGCGCCGCGGTATGACGCGCCGATCGTGCCCGACGAGGCGTCGCTGCCGGTCGACCCGTCCAGCGACGTCCCGCCCGGGTACGCCGCCGAGCAGCGGGGCGTGCCCGGCGGGTTTGCCGCCGACCCCGACGTGATGGACACCTGGGCGACGTCTTCGCTCACCCCACTGATCGCCAGTGGCTGGGAGCACGATACCGATCTGTTCTCCCGGGTCTTCCCGATGGACCTGCGTCCGCAGGCGCACGAGATCATCCGGACCTGGTTGTTCTCGACGGTGGTGCGCACCCACGCCGAGTTCGACGTGCTGCCCTGGTCGAACGCGGCGATCTCCGGTTGGATCCTCGACCCGGACCGTAAGAAGATGTCGAAGTCCAAGGGCAACGTGGTGACCCCGATGGGCCTGCTCGAGGAGCATGGGTCGGACGCGGTCCGTTATTGGGCGGCGTCCGGGCGGCCGGGTACCGACACCGCCTTCGATGTCGGCCAGATGAAGAACGGCCGCCGGCTCGCCATCAAGATCCTCAACGCCAGCCGGTTCGCGCTCGGTCTTGCCGTGACCCCCGACGCCGTGACCCCCGACGCCGGGGCGGCCCCCGCCCCGGCCAGTGAACCGCTGGACCGTGCCCTGCTGGCCGCCTTGGCCGATGTGGTCGACGCCGCCACCGCGGCCTTCGACGGCTACGACTACGCCCGGGCCCTCGAGGTCACCGAGTCGTTCTTCTGGCGGTTCTGTGACGACTACGTCGAGCTTGTGAAGGGCCGGGCGTACGGCTCCTCCGGGGCGGCGGGCGCGGCCTCCGCGCACACCACGCTCTCGGTGGCCCTGTCAGCGCTGCTCCGGCTGTTCGCCCCGGTCCTGCCGTTCGTCACCGAGGAGGTCTGGTCCTGGTGGCGTCCCGGTTCGGTGCACCGGGCGAGCTGGCCGGACGCCGCCGAGATCCGCAAGCTCGCCGAGGGCGCCCGCGTGGAGCTCCTCGGCGCCGTCGGGGCGGCGCTGTCCGGTGTCCGCCGGGCCAAGTCCGAGGCGAAGGTGTCGCAGAAGGCCGAGGTCGCGAGCGTCCGGATCAGCGGCGAGGCCGACCTCGTCGCCCTCGTCGAGTCGGTGGCCGCGGACCTGCGCAGCGCCGGCAGCATCCGGGAGCTCACGCTGAGCCCGACCGGCGGCGAGATCGCCGTCGCCGTCGAACTGGCCTGAACACCGGGCACAGCCGGGATCAGATGCCGGCGAGACGCCTGGCCGAGGGCCGCAGATACACGAACCAGGTCACCACGAAGCACAGCGCGTAGAAGGCGATGAAGGAGATGTACGCCGCGTTGCCGGTCCGGTAGCTCAGGAACGACTGCCGGAAGGCCAGGTTCACCAGTACCCCGCCGAACGCGCCGATCGCGCCGGCCAGGCCGATGAGGGCTCCGGACAGCCGCCGGGCCGAGTGCTGCGCCGCGACCGGGTCGCCACCGGCGTCGATGCTGGCCTGGGCCTTCGCCCGGAAGATCGCCGGGATCATCTTGTACGTCGACCCGTTCCCGACGCCGCTGAAGACGAACAGCGCGATGAACCCGACCAGGAACAGAGGAAGCGACTCCGTCAGCGAGGCGACGAGCACGATCGCGGCCGCGGCAGCCATCGCCACGAAGTTGACGAAGGTGACCTTCGCTCCGCCGATGCGGTCCGCCAGGATGCCGCCGACCGGGCGGATCAGCGAGCCGAGCAGCGGACCGAGGAAGGTCAGGTAGGCGGCCTTGATCGGGGTGCTGAACTGGTCGTGAAACTGCACCTGGAGCACCTGGCCGAACGCGAAGCCGAACCCGATGAACGACCCGAACGTGCCGATGTAGAGCAGCGACATCACCCAGGTGTGACCGTCACGGGCGACGTCGCGCATCGCCCCCCGGTCGTTCTTCGCGCTCGACAGGTTGTCCATGAACAGCGCCGCGCCGAGCGTCACCAGGACGATCAGCGGGATGTAGACGGCAAGGACGACCCGGGGGTGGTCCTTGCCGGCGGTGGCGAGGACGAGCAGGCCGACAAGCTGGATCGCGGCCACCCCCAGGTTTCCGCCGCCGGCGTTCAGCCCCAGGGCCCAGCCCTTCAGCCGCTCCGGGTAGTAGGCGTTGATGTTGGTCATCGAGGAGGCGAAGTTACCGCCTCCGACCCCCGCGACCGCGGCGACGATCAGCAGGGTGGGGTAGGAGACGCCGGGGGAGAGAACGACGGCCGCGAGGATCGTCGGCACGAGGAGCAGCGCCGCGCTGAAGATGGTCCAGTTACGCCCCCCGAACCGGGCGACGGCGAAGGTGTAGGGGATCCGCAGCGCACTGCCGACGAGCGCGGGCAGCGAGGTCAACAGGAACTTGCCGGCCGGGTCGATGTGGTAGGCCGGTCCGAGGAACAGGACCGTCACCGCCCACAGCGACCAGATCGAGAACCCGATGTGCTCGGCCAGGATCGAGAAGATCAGGTTTCGGCGGGCGATGCGGGAACCGCCGTTGTTCCAGAAGGTGCGGTCCTCGGGCCGCCAGTCGTCGATCCAGCGGCCGCGTCGGGACGGACCGGTCACGGTGCCGGTAGTCGGGACGCCTTCCAGGGTGGCGCTCATAGATGATCCTCCGGGGTGCGGGTGATGCCACGACGGTAGGAACGCGCCGTTACGTGGCGCGGCGTCGGCTGTGACACTCTCTGAGACATCCGCTCACCTGGGCGGGGACCCAACGGTGAGACCTCGGGCGCACCGGCCGTCGGGCCGTCGGCGGACCCGCCGGGAGGGCGGGGCGAGGCGTGGGTGGCCCGGCGGTCGACCGGTCAGCCGATCCGGCGTAGCTGCTCGCGGTAGCGTTTGCCGTTCGCCACGTAGATCACGGCCCCGGCGGCGAGGGCACCCGGGGCGACGGAGTCCGGCAGGATCTTCGCCGGCACGCCGAGCGCCCTCGCGCCCGGCGGCACGACCGTGCCGCCCACGACGACCGCGCCCGCGCCGACCAGCGCGCCCCGGCCGATCCGGACCCGGTGGAGTACCACCGAACCGGAACCGACCAGGGCGCCGTCCTCGACGACACAACCCTCCAGGTGAGCCAGATGCCCGACGGTGCAGTCGTCACCCACAACCGTGGTGAGCTCCTCGGTGGCGTGGATTACCGTGCCGTCCTGGATGGACGTGCGGGCGCCGATCTCGATCGTCCCGTAGTCGCCACGCAGCACCGCGCCCGGCCACACCGTGGACTCGGGCCCGATCGTCACCGTGCCGATGACCGTCGCGTCCGGATGGACATAGGCCGTGGGATCGATGGTGGGGACGGCGTCCCCCAGGGCGTACACGGCCATCCGAGCCTCCCGCTGATCGCGACGCCGCCGATCCGGACGGCGCACCGGTTGATCCCATCGTGCCTGGAAAGGAGCAGCCGGGTACCCCGGAGAGCGGCTCGTAGTCGGTGCTTGTCAGTGCTCGTCGGTGCTCGTCGGTGCTCGTCGGTGCTTGTCGGTCACGCGTTCAGTCCTCGGATGCCGTTCACTCCTCGGAGAAGGCGGTCTTCGGGTGGAGCATGCCGGGCGGCGGTGAACCCGTCGCCCGGGCCCATCCGCGCGCGGCCGCGCGCTCGGCCGCCAACCGGCCGATCCCGATCGCGAGACCCGAGATCGCTGCCCAGGCGACGGCCTCCGTCCAGGCGGTGTCCGGGTCCGCCGGGTTGGCCGGTGGGTCGGACTTGCGTACCTTGCGGTACAGGGCGCTCACGACTCGGCTCGCGGCCATGCCCGCGAGCGCGGTTGCCCCTCCGCCGACGATCTTCCATCCCAGCTTTGACGCTGCTTTCGCCACCCCACACCTCTCGTTCCTCGGCGAGGACCATGTCGGTCCGCCCGCCCCCTGCTTACTCCGACCGGCCTGCTTGGCCCCTCGGACCGTCTTGGCCCCTCGGATCGTCTGCTATCCGATCACGCCGGGATAGGCCAGCCGGAGTCCGGGGCTTGCTGCGGCCCGTCGGACCGGCAGGCCGATGGCGGGACGAGGGCCATGGCCTAGCGTGGGGGTCACGCCCGGACCGGGCACCCTCGACCAGGAGAGCCATGACCGCCACCGATCCGACGATGCCCACCGCCCTGCCTCCCGCGTCCGCGGTGCCACTCGCCGTGCAGCCCGCGCCCGCCGTACCGGGTCGGGTGGAGATCCTCGTCCGCCGGTCGGACCGCGAGCTGGCGCTGCCGGCGTACGCCCAGCCGTCGGACGCGGGAGCGGACCTGGTGACGGCCCAGGATGTGACGCTCGGCCCGGGGGAGCGGGCGACGGTCGGAACCGGTCTGAGCATCGCCCTGCCGGCCGGGTACGCGGCGTTCGTCCACCCGCGCAGTGGCCTGGCCGCGCGGCACGGCCTGTCCGTGGTCAACGCCCCGGGAACGGTGGACGCCGGTTACCGTGGAGAAATCAAAGTCGTTCTGATCAATACCGACCGATCTGACACGATCATCCTGCATCGGGGCGACCGGATCGCCCAGCTGGTCGTGCAGCGCGTGGAGCACGCTGTGTTCCGGGAGGTCGATGAGCTGCCGGCCTCGGCGCGCGGAAGCGGCGGGTTCGGCTCCACGGGGGGTTTCGGGTCCGCCGGGGGGGCAGGAAAGGAGACCACCGGTGTTCGGACGAGGGCGTAGGGAGTTCGACCGTCGCGGGGCCTCCGAGATGGACGTCCCCGAGAAGGTCACCTCGCGGGGCTCGTCGGAGCCCGATGGTCCCTACGACATCGCGCAGGCACCCGATGACGACGTGCATCGCCTCGATCTCGGGTCGTTGCGGATTCCGGCGCTCGACGGCATGCAGGTGCAGTTCCAGGTCGAGGAGTCGACGGGCAAGCCGCTGACGGTGCTGGTGACCGACGGGCGCAGCGCGATGGAGCTCTCCGTCTTCGCGGCGCCGAAGAGCCGGGGCCTGTGGGACGAGGTGCGGGCCGAGATCCTGGAGACCATTCAGGGGGGCGGTGGGTCGGAGGCGGACGGTCGCTACGGCCCCGAACTGCGGATGAGCTTGCCGACCGGGCGTCCGGGCGAGACCGTGCCGGGCCGGATGATCGGTGTGGACGGTCCGCGCTGGTTTCTGCGGGCGGTGGTGACCGGCGCGGCCGGGCAGGATCCGGCGGCAGGCCCCCTCCTGGACGCCGCGTTGCGCAATCTGATCATTTCTCGTGGTGACGGCGCGATGCCGGTGCGGGATCCGTTGCCCCTGAGGCTGCCCAAAGAGATCACCGATCACCCCGATGCTTCCGGCGGACCGGTCGCCTCGGCGACCAGCGGACGGCCCGAGATGCCCGTGCGCGGTGCGCGTATAGCCGAGATCCGCTGACCGCCCTGTG
>NZ_CDWWXA010000013.1:12209-33379 GCF_977971845.1 Frankia sp. CeCAU1
ATGCGGGGCGGGCACATTGAGCACCGGTCATGCGTTGCATGAGACGTGTGAACGTGTTGGACGTGCTCGAGCCGCAGTTGCCTGCGCCGAGTCGCCGGCGAGCCGGATCGGAGGAGCCGTGGGCGAGTCACGCGGCTGGTTGGGGCGCAAGCTCCACAGACTGACAGCAGGGACGAGCGAGCTCGACGCCGAGGACCTCCAGGCGGCCTCGGCGGCGGCGGGTGCCGCCCCGATGAGCGGCTGTCGTGACCGGGACGAGATCTGCGTCGCGGGTACCATCCAGGCCGTGACGGTACGTGCGCGGTCGGGTGCACCGGCCCTGGAGGTCGACATCTACGACGGTAGCGGCACCGTCACGTTGGTCTTCCTCGGCCGCCGGGACATCCCGGGCCTGCGGGCTGGCGCGTCGGTCAAGGCCTCCGGGCGCGTTACCGTGCAGGAGAACCGTCCGATCATCTTCAACCCGCGTTACGAACTACTCCCCGTTCCGTCGGCGAGCGCCTAGGTCGGCGGGTCCGCCCAACCCGACGGGATCCCAACCAGACATGCCACGTACGCCATCTCCCGACACGTCGCCGATGACGATGTCCGAGGCCATCGGCGGCCCACGGGGGATCATCGACAGCTCCGTGCCCACCGTGGCGTTCGTGACGGTGAACGCCGAGGCCGGACTGACCGCCGGCACCGCGGTCGCCATTGCCACGGCGGCCGCTCTGCTGGCGCTGCGCATCGTGCGCCGTGAGCCGACCCAGCAGACCTTCTCGGGGTTGTTCGCCGTGGCGGTCGCCGCATTCGTGGCCTCCCGTACCGGGAATGCGAAGGGGTTCTTCCTGCCCAGCATCGCGAAGAACGCGTTCTGGGGGGTGGTGGCCCTGCTGTCGATCGTCCTGCGCCGGCCGGTGGCGGGGTATCTCATGGCCGGTCTGGACAGCCGCTATGCGAGCTGGCAGCGGGTACCCTGCCAGCGGCGAGCCGCGGTGTGGGCGACAGTGGTCTGGATCGCTGTGTTCGGTGTGCGGTTCGTCGTGCAGGGGGTGCTCTACCTCGCCGACCAGCCCGGCTGGCTGGCCGCGGCCAACATCGCCCTGGGACTTCCGCTGTTCGGTGTCGCGCTGTTGGCCAGCTTCGCCATCGTCCGCCGGATCGCACCGCTGCCCCCCGCCGCCACCGACTCGACGGTCGTGGCCGGCGAGGTGCTGGCCGACGAGGTGCTGGCCGGGGACGCCCCGCGCGGCGAGCCCCCGCGCGGCGAGCGGCGGCCTGCCGGCTGACCGCCTCCGCATCGCCAGCCTGTCGCGCGTCAGCCCGGCGCGCCCGCGCCTGCCTGTGCCTGACCGAGCAGCACGGCGAGCTTCTCCTCAGCCTCGGCATTTGTCGTGACCGCGAGAATCTCGTCGCCGTCTTCCAACGTGGCGTCGGGCGAGGGAACGACCGCCCGTCCGTCACGCAGGATCACCACCAAGGCGCTATCCGCCGGCAGGGTGATCTCGCTGAGCCGCTGGCCGATCACCGGCGCGTTCTCGGCCAGCGTCAGCTCGACGAGGGATGCATCGCTCTGCCGGAACCGCATCAGCTGGACGAGGTCGCCGACGCTGACGGCCTCCTCGACCAGAGCCGTGATTAGGCGCGGCGCGGACACCGCCACGTCCACCCCCCACGACTCGGTGAACAGCCACTCGTTCTTGGGATGGTTGACCCGCGCCACTACCCGGGGCACGCCGAACTCGGTCTTCGCGAGCAACGAGACGACGAGGTTCACCTTGTCGTCCCCGGTGGCGGCCACCAGGACGGTGTACTCATTCAGCCCGGCCGCGTCGAGTTGGGACAGCTCGCAGGCGTCCGCGAGTAGCCACCGGGCCTCCGGTAGCGCGTCGGTCCGGATCTTCTGCGGATCCCGCTCGATGATGAGCACCTCGGAGCCGTTCTCCAGCAGTTCGGCGGCGATGGACCGGCCGACCTTGCCCGCCCCCGCGATCACCACCCGGCGCACACTCATCGCTTCTCCTCTTCGCGCGGCATCGTCTACCTGGATCTGTCCAGATCTGTCCAGATCTGCCCGGATCTACCCGGAGCCCTTGCCGTCCGGCCCGGTGCGCAGCACCGTGTCCGCCTCGGAGGCGTGCGCCTTCGTCACTGCCACGTGCACCACGTCACCGTCCTGGACGAGGGTGCGGGCGTCGGGCAGGACACCCTCGCCGAACCGGGTCACGCAGACCACCCGTACCCCGGCGGACTCCTCCAACTCCCGGATCCGGCGGCCCACCCAGGCGGGTCCGGGTGGGATAGCGGTCAGCAGCACCGAGCCCGACGGGTCGGACCACTGCGGCGTGACAGTGTCGGGTAGGAGCCGGTCGAGGATCTGGTCCCGGGTCCAGCGCACCGTGGCGACGGTGGGGATCCCGAGCCGCTCGTAGACCTCGGCCCGGCGGGGATCGTAGATCCGCGCGACGACCCGCTCGACCCCGAACATCTCGCGGGCCACCCGGGCGGCGATGATGTTCGAATTGTCCCCGCTGGAGACGGCGGCGAACGCGGCGGCCTGCTCGATGCCCGCCTCGATGAGGGTGTCGCGATCGAAGCCCATCCCGGTGACCCGCAGACCGGTAAAATCCTGCGGTAGCCGCCCAAACGCGGCGGGGTTCTGGTCGATGATTGCCACTGAGTGGCCGAACCGTTCGACGCTGCGGGCAAGCGCGGAGCCGACTCGGCCGCAGCCGAGGATCACGACATGCACAAGGGTTGAGGGTAGTCCGATCCGGGCTGACCGGCGCAGGTCACGTGGCCGGATCTCCGGATACGGAGTATCTGTGTGCCACATCACACTGGTGCTGAACTGCGTGGCTGGCGTCGGTAGCATCGCCGCGTGGCGCTCACGGACCGCCTCAAGCGCGGTTTCGTCGGTCGACCGATCGGGAGCGACCGGCTTGGGGAGACATTGCTCCCTAAACGCATCGCTTTGCCCGTCTTCGCGAGCGATGCCCTTTCCTCGGTGTCGTACGCGACCGAGGAGATCCTGCTTGTCCTGTCGCTGGGTGGGCTGGCCTTCTACCACATCTCGCCCTGGCTTGCTGGAGCCGTCGCCATCCTGATGCTGACGGTGGTGGCGTCCTACCGGCAGAACGTGCACGCCTACCCGAGCGGCGGCGGCGACTACGAGGTCGTCTCGGTCAACCTGGGCCCGCGGGCCGGCCTGCTGGTGGCCAGTTCCCTGCTGGTTGACTACGTCCTCACGGTCGCGGTGTCGGTGTCGGCCGGTGTCGCGAACCTGACGTCCGCTATCACCGGGCTCGCCGCGCACAAGGTGCTCCTCGCGGTCGTCATTGTCGTCCTACTGACGATAATGAACCTGCGTGGGGTGCGCGAGTCCGGCACGGCGTTCGCCATCCCGACCTACGGCTTCGTGCTCGGTATCTTCGTAATGATCGTCACCGGGCTGGTCCAGGCGGCCGTCGGTCATCCGCCGCGGGCCGAGAGTGCCGGCTACCAGGTGGTCGCCGAGCGTGACTACGCGGGATTCGCCCTGGTGTTCCTGGTGCTGCGGGCGTTCGCCTCGGGATGCACGGCGCTCACCGGGGTCGAGGCGATCAGTAACGGGGTGCCCGCGTTCCGGAAGCCCAAGAGCCGCAACGCCGCGACCACCCTGCTGATGCTGGGGCTTATCGCAGTCACGATGTTCGGCGGCGTCACCGCGCTGGCTCTGATCTCCGACGTGCATGTCGCTGAGCACACCGGGGACCTGATTGGCGCCAGTGGTGAGCAGCCGACCGTGATCGCCCAGGTCGCCGCCGCCGTCTTCGGGGACGGATCGCCCGGCTTCGGCTACATCGCCGTCGTCACCGCTCTCATCCTGATGCTGGCGGCGAACACCGCCTTCAACGGCTTCCCGGTGCTGGGTTCGATCCTCGCCCGCGACGGCTACCTGCCGCGTCAGCTATACACCCGCGGTGACCGACTGGCCTACTCCAACGGGATCGTGCTGCTTGCCGGCTTCGCGATCCTGCTGATCGTTGTGTTCGACGCGCAGGTCACCGCCCTGATCCAGCTCTACATCCTCGGGGTCTTCATCTCGTTCACCCTCAGCCAGACCGGGATGGTGCGGCACTGGACACGCATCCTGCGCTCGGACGACCCGGTGGCGTCCGATCCGGCCGCCCGCCGGCGGATCCGCCGGTCTCAGGCGATCAACTTCTTCGGCGCCTGCCTCACCGGCACCGTGCTGATCCTCGTGCTGGTCACGAAGTTCACCCACGGTGCCTGGATCGTCTGTCTGGCTATCCCGATCATCTTTCTCGGGATGCGGGGGATCAGGGCTCACTACGACCGGGTCGCGGTCGAACTCACCCCGGAACCCGGGCCGCCGACCCTGCCCTCCCGGATCCACGCCGTCGTCCTCGTCAGTAAGATCCATGCCCCGACACTGCGGGCCCTGGCCTACGCCAAGGCGTCGCGGCCGCACAGCCTCGTCGCAGTCACGGTCGCCGTCGACCAGGCGGAGGCCGATCGGCTCCGCAAGGCGTGGACGGAGCGGGGGATCACCGTCGATCTCGTGGTGCTGGCCTCCCCCTACCGGGAGGTGACCCGCCCGGTGCTGGACTACGTCGCCCGGATCAGGCGGGAGAGCCCCCGCGACGTCGTCGCCGTCTACGTCCCCGAGTACGTCGTCGGTCACTGGTGGGAGCATCTCCTGCACAACCAGAGCGCGCTGCGGCTCAAGGCCCGGCTGCTCTTCCAGCCCAGCGTCATGGTCACCAGCGTGCCCTGGCAGCTCGCCTCGTCCAGGCTGGCCGAGCAGCGGTTCGAACGGACCGGGGCGGGCGCGGTGCGACAGGGCCGGGCCACGCTTCCCGGCCCGTTGGAGCGGAAGCGGTGAGTCGACAGCGTCGGCCCGCGCGATCGCGCGTCTCCGGGGGCACCGCACGGCAGGCCCGCGTGCCGGGGACCGCGGTCGGCTCGCTGCTCGACCTCGACGTCGGGCCGGTGGCCCACGGCGGCTTCTGCGTCGCCCGCTCGGGCGGTCGGGTGGTGTTCGTCCGCCATGCCCTGCCCGGCGAACGGATTCGTGCCCGAGTTACCGACGCCTCCCACGAGCGGTACTGGCGGGCGGACGCGGTCGCCGTCCTGACGCCCTCGCCGGACCGGGTGGTCGCGCCCTGCCCGCACGCCGGTCCAGGGTTGTGCGGGGGGTGCGACTGGCAGCATGCCGGCCTCGCGGCGCAGCGGCGCGGTAAGGCCGAGGTCGTGGCCGACGCCCTTCGGCGGTTCGGCGGCCTCGACGCCCGGGTCAGCCCCGCGCACGCCGGGTCCGGCCTGGGGACGGCGGCCGAGGCCGGACCCGGCGCCGAGCCGGCGCTGGAGGTGCTGGTCGAGGCGGTGCCCGTCGGCGCCCCGGAGCGGCTGACCGGATCCGACCGGTCCGGTGGCGCCGACGACGGACTGGCGTGGCGGACCCGGATGCGCTTCGCGGTGACGGCCGGCGGCGAGGTCGGGCTGCGGGCGAGCCGCTCGCACGAGGTGGTGGCGGCGCCGGACTGCCGCATCGCCCACCCCCTCGTCCTCGCGGCGCTCGCCGGCCGGCGGTTTCCTGGGGCCGACGCCGTCGAGGTCGCGGCCAGCCCGGCGACCGGGCAGGTGGCCGTGGCGGTGCATCCCGCCGGTGCCGGGACGGTCGTCAACGACGAGCACGCCGGGACCGGCGAGGATCCCGGGGAGGTCGGAGCCCCCGGGGAGGTCGTCGAGGTGGTGGGGGGGCGGAGGTTCCGGCTCGGGCCGGAGGTGTTCTGGCAGGTCCATCCGGCGGCTCCCGGCGTGCTGGTGGACGCGGTCCGCGAGGCCCTGCGTCCCCGAGCCGGGGAGACCGCGCTCGACCTGTATGCCGGGACGGGCCTGTTCGCGGCGTTCCTCGCGGAGGATGTCGGCGCCGCTGGCCGCGTCATCGCGCTGGAGTCCGACGCCGCGTCGGTCGCGGCCGCGGCGAACAACCTCGCCGATCTGCCATGGGTCTCGCTGCGGGCGTTGCGGGTGACACCGGCTACCGTTCGTGGGGTGGTCGGTACGGGCGGGCCGGCCGGCCGGGTCGATCTCGCGGTGCTCGACCCGCCGCGCACCGGGGCGGGCCCGGCGGTGGTGGCCGCGCTGCTCGCCCATCGCCCCCGCGCGGTCGCCTACGTCGCCTGCGATCCTGTCGCGCTGGGTCGGGACCTCGCCGCCGCGGCGGCCGCGGGCTACGACCTCGTCGTGTTGCGCGCCTTCGACCTGTTTCCGATGACCGCCCACGTCGAGTGCGTGGCACTGCTCGAGCCGCGCGGCGCGGACCGGAATCCGAACCTGGTGTGATTGCGTCGGTACCAGAAGTGTCGCCGGAGCGCCGTGGACTCCACTTCCGGCCGCTCCCGGCACGACCAGGTCGTGCCGGCGTGTCGCCCGCGCGCCACGCCGACAGAGTGTGTGCATCCGCGTACTCGGATCCGGACCAATAGTGGACAACCGGGGAGGTGGATTCTACCGCGATCAGGCCTATTGCCTGACGGTCTACGAGGAACTCACATGTCGGGTGCCCGTCTGCAAGGGGCCAGACGGGCTGCGTAGACTTTGCCGGACCCGGACCGATCCCCTTTCGGGAGAGGGAGTTCACGCCGTGTCGCTTCTGTCCACGATCAGTAGTCCGCAGGACGTCAAGCGCCTCGACCACGAGGAGCTCGCCACCCTGGCGGCCGAGATCCGTGATTTCCTCATTCACGCAGTCGCGCGTACGGGAGGTCACCTCGGGCCGAATCTGGGGGCTGTCGAGCTGACGTTGGCAATACATCGTGTGTTTGATTCGCCATTCGACCGCATCCTTTGGGACACTGGTCATCAGTCCTATGTGCACAAGATTCTGACCGGCCGGGCGGACGATTTCTCCGGGCTGCGCCAGCGGGGTGGCCTTTCCGGCTACCCCAGCCGGGCCGAGTCCGAGCACGACATCATCGAGAACTCGCACGCCTCGACCGCCCTGTCCTACGCCGACGGGCTGTCGCGTGCCTACGCGCTGCGTGGTGAGGACCGGGCCGTCGTCGCCGTCGTCGGTGACGGCGCCCTGACCGGCGGGATGTGCTGGGAGGCGCTGAACAACATCGCCGCCGACGACCGGCCCGTCGTCATCGTCGTCAACGACAACGGCCGCTCCTACGCACCGACGATCGGCGGCCTCGCCGACCACCTCGCCGCGCTGCGGCTGGCGCCCGAGTACGAGCAGGTCCTCGACGTCGTCAAGCAGGTCCTCGGCCGCACTCCGCTGGTCGGCCCCCCGCTGTTCGACGCGCTGCACGGCATCAAGAAGGGCATCAAGGACGTCGTCCAGCCGCAGGGCATGTTCGAGGACCTCGGCCTGAAGTACGTCGGCCCGGTCGACGGCCACGACGTCGTCGCGGTCGAGTCGGCCCTGCGCCGGGCTCGGGATTTCGGCGGGCCCGTCATCGTTCACTGCGTGACCCGCAAGGGCTTCGGCTACCCGCCGGCGGAGCAGGACGATGCCGACAACTTCCACGGCGTCGGCATCATCGACCCGGCGACCGGCAAGCCGGTGTCGACGTCGAAGACCATCAGCTGGACGAGCATCTTCTCGGACGAGATCGTGCAGATCGGTTCCGAGCGGCCCGACGTCGTCACGCTGACCGCCGCGATGCTCCAGCCGGTTGGTCTCGGCGCCTTCGCCAAGGCCTACCCGGACCGGGTGTTCGACGTCGGTATCGCCGAGCAGCACGCCGTCACCTCGGCCGCCGGGCTCGCGATGGGTGGGCTCAGGCCCGTCGTGTGTCTCTACGCCACGTTCCTCAACCGCGCGTTCGACCAGGTCCTGATGGACGTCGCCCTGCACCGCCAGCCCGTGACGTTCGTGCTCGATCGGGCCGGCATCACCGGGGAGGACGGGGCTTCGCACAACGGCATGTGGGACCTGTCGTTCCTGCAGGTCGTCCCGGGGCTCGCGATCGCCGCCCCGCGGGACGCACCGACCCTGCGGGCGGAGCTGCGTGAGGCCGTGGGTGACACCGACGGCCCGACCGTCGTGCGTTTCCCCAAGGGCAAGGTCGCCGTGGACGTGCCGGCGATTGACACGGTCGGCGGGGTGGACGTGCTCTACCGTTCGCCGAAGGTGGCCCAGCGCCGCGAGGTGCTGCTGGTCTCCATCGGCGCGATGGCCGCCACCTGCCTGGAGGTCGCGGAGCGGGTCGCGAGCCAGGGCATCGGCATCACCGTTGTCGACCCGCGGTGGGTCAAGCCACTGGACCCGGCGCTGATCGATCTTGCCCGCGCCCACGACCTCGTCGTCACCGTCGAGGATAACGGCCGGGTCGGCGGGGTCGGGGCGGCGCTGGCCCAGCTGCTGCGCGACGCCGACGTCGACGTGCCCCTGCGGGACTTCGGCATCGCCCAGCGCTTCCTCGACCACGGCAAGCGGGACGAGGTCATGGCCGAGGTCGGGCTTGCCCCGCAGGACCTCGCCCGCAAGGTCGTCGAGGCCGTCGCGAAGCGCCAGCCGGCGATCGAGGACGACCCGACCTCGCCCGGCGAAGCGGCCCCGGCGGGCGAGGCCATCGGCGACCAGCGCTGACCCCCGGTGCTCTGACTCGGGTGCGCTGATCCCGGACGCACCCGGGTGTCGCCCGGTCATCGGGCTCCGACGGGCAAGGACCCGCCACCGTGTCGGGCCGCCACCGTGTCGGGGCCCGGCGCGGTGGCGGCCCGACCGCCGTCCTAGGCTGACCAGGTGGGTGAGCACACCGTGTCGGCGCGCCAGGGCGCCGCCTCCCGCCGCCGGGCTGGGCGCGGCCCACGCTGGTGGGCCGTGCGTGGTGCGCTTCTGGTGGCCCTCGGGCTACTGGTTCTCGCCATGGTCAGCCAGTGGAACGAGATCGAGGAGTCCGTCCGCTCGCTCAGCGTGGGCGGCGTGGTGGCCTCGGGTGTGGTCACCGTGCTTGCCGTCGGTACCACCGTGCTGTCCTGGCGGGCGTTGCTGGGGGGGTTGGGCGCCGCGCTTCCCCTGCGGGCCGCCGTACGGATCTTCTTCGTCGGGCAGATCGGCAAGTATATCCCGGGCAGCGTGTGGCCGGTGCTCGCGCAGATGGAGCTCTCCCGCGACCACGGCGTCTCCCGGCCGAAGGCAGCTTCGGCGAGCCTGGTCGTGTTGGCGCTCGCGGTGCCGAGCGGGGGGCTCGCCGCGGCGGTCACCCTGCCGTTCGTCTCCGCGCAGGCGCTCGCCGACTACTGGTGGGCGCTGGCGGTCGTGCCCGTCTTCGTCGTCGTGCTCTGTCCCCCGGTGCTGTCCCGCCTGCTGGCGCTGGCATTCCGGTTGCTGCGCCGCCCACCGCTGACCGAACCGCTGCCCCCGCGGGCCGTCGCCGCCGGAGCCGGCTGGTTGCTGCTCAGCTTCTGCTGCTACGGGGTGGCGACCTGGCTGCTCGTCCGGGATCTGCATCCGGCGGTCGGTGGCGGCCGGCTGTTGCTGCTCTCCCTCGGGGCCTATGCCCTGGCCTGGACCGCCGGATTCCTGGTACTGGTGCTGCCCGCCGGGGCGGGGGTGCGGGAGGCGGTGCTGGTGCTGGCGCTGGCGCCGGCGGTCGCCAGCGGGCCGGCGACCCTGGTCGCGTTGGTGGCGCGGCTTCTTGCCACGATCGCCGACCTGGTCTGGGCGCTCGTCGGTGTCGCCCTACGGCAGCGGGGTGCTCGGCTGTTGTGTACTGATGATGCGATGCAGGAGCGAATGTGAGGAAGTGGGAGGAGGGTGGGGGGTGCACCATGACCCGCAACGGCCACCCGGGTGGCCCCCGCCCGTCCCGCCGATCTCGTGGGGCGGCCCCGGGTGGCCGGGCGGGCCGCCGGCGCCCCGCCGTAGTCGGGCCCGGTGGCTGATTCCGCTCGTCCTCGTGCTCGCCCTCCTGACCGGCGCGGGTGGAACCGGTCTGTTCCTGCTCCTCCGCTCCACCGACGGCCCTGCCAACGCCGTCCGCGCCTACCTGATGGAGGTCAGGGACTCGCGCTACGAGGCCGCTTACGTCCGCCTCTGCCCGTCGGTCCAGGAACGCCGGCCAGCGTCCGAGTTCACCATCATCATGCGGGCTCTGGACGATGTCCAGGGCGGTATCGCCTCGTTCGCCGTGCGAAGAGTGCAGATCCACCGGTCCGTGGGTTCCCCGACGGTCCGGGAGGTTCAGGTCGACGTCCGGCGCGGCAGCGCCGCGGCGAGCCACGAGACGTACCAGGTGGGAAAGGAATCCGGAAGCTACTGCCTGCTGACGCCCGGCGCCCCGTTCTCCTTGGACCCGTCGCTGCCCCCGGATCTTCAGCAGCCGGGCCCGTTCGATGATTCCCCCGGCGATGGCCGACGCGGCGGTGGCGACGACGAGCCACCGGTCCGCACGGCCTGACCGGCGCCGATGGTCAGGGCGGCCGATTGGATCAGCGCAGGGTGGCGACTCCCGGCGGGGCGAAGCGCTGCCCGGGGACGGCCTCGCTGATGCCGCTACGGTCCAGGTAGGGCGTGATGCCGCCGAGGTGGAACGGCCAGCCGGCGCCGAGGATCATGCACAGGTCGATGTCGGCGGCCTCCGCGACGATTTTCTCGGTCAGCATCAGATGGATCTCCTCGGCGAGCGCGCGCAGCGCCGCCTCGCGTACCTCGTCTCCGGTCAGCGGGATGGCGGCCGGGGACGGCGTGGAGATGAGCGCGGCGGCGTCCGGGTCGACGGTCTGGACGCCGTCCGGGCCCGTGGTGTAGACGCCGCTCCGGCCCGCCTCGACCAGCCGGGCGAGAGCCGTCGGCCGCCGGAACCGGTCCGGGAACGCCGCGTGCAGTGTTTCCGCGACGTGCAGGGCGACCGGCGGCCCGACGAGGGTGAGCAGGGTCATCGGGGACATCGGCAGCCCCAGCGGATCGAGGGCGTGGTCGGCCTCCTCGAGCGGTGTACCGCCCTCTGTCGCGCCGAGCACCTCCCCGAGGAACCGGGTCAGCAGCCGGTTGACGACGAACGCCGGGGCATCGGCGACCAGGACCGCGTTCTTCTTCAGGTTCTTCGCCACGGCCAGCGTCGTCGCGATGGTGGCGTCGTCGCTGCGGGCAGCGCGGACCACCTCGACCAGGGGGAGGACCGACACCGGATTGAAGAAGTGCAGCCCGGCTACCCGTTCGGGATGATCGAGCCCAGCGGCCATCTCGGTGACCGACAGCGCCGAGGTGTTCGTCAGGAGCACGGCCGTGGGCGCCACGACGGCCTCGAGCTCCGCGAGCACGGTCCGCTTGACGGCCAGGTTCTCGAAGACGGCCTCGATGACGAGGTCCGCGTCCGCGAAGGCGTCCTTGGTCAGGGATCCGATGACGTTCGCCTTGTAGCGGTTCGCCTGGTCGGGGGTGATGCGGTGGCGTAGTAGGAGGTTGTCGATCTCCTGGTGGACCCCCGCGACCCCGGCGTCGAGCCGGGCCTGGTCGATGTCGGTGAGCACCACCGGCACCTCGAGCCGGTGCGCGAACACGAGGGCGAGCTGGCTTGCCATGAGGCCTGCGCCGACCACCCCGACCTTCGTCACGGGCCGGGCCAGCGCCGGCTCCGGCCCGCCCACCGGCCGCTTCGCCCGCTTCTGCACGAGGTCGAAGGAGTACAGGCTGGCGGCAAGTTCGTCGCTGACGGACAGATCGGCGAGGGCCTCGGTCTCGGCCGCGTACCCGGTGGCGCGGTCGGCGGTCTCGGCGAGCGCGAGGAGGTCCAACGCCCGGTAGGCGGCCGGCGCGGCCCCGTGCAGCTTCGCGTCGGCGAGCGCCCGGCCCCGTGCGATCGCCTCCGCCCAGCCCGCCCCCCGCTCGACCGGCGCGCGGGCGGCCACCGGGTCGACATCGCCGCGCAGCACCTGGCCCACCCAGCGCAGCGCCTCCGCCAGGAAGTCAGCCGGCTCCAGCAGCACGTCCCCGAGACCCAGCTCGAACGCCTGCCGGCCGCGCAGCATGCGGTTCTGGCTGAGCGCGTTGCCGATGACGACGGACACCGCCCCTTCGGCGCCGATGAGGTTGGGCAGCAGCTGGGTGCCGCCCCAGCCCGGGACAAGGCCGAGGAAGACCTCTGGGAAGGCGAGTGCGGGAATGCCGGCGGACAGCGCCCGGTAGTCGCAGTGCAGGGCCAGCTCCAGCCCGCCGCCCAGCGCAGCCCCGTTGACGAGGGCGAAGGTCGGGACCTTCCGGTCACCCAGGCGACCCTCACCCACCCGGGCGAAGGCCTCGTGCCCGAGGCGGCCGAGCGCCGCGAGCGAGGGGCGGATCCGCTCCGGGTCAGTGAGCGATGAGCGGAAGGACAGGTCCGCACCCACGCTGAAGATGAACGGCTTGCCGGTGACGGCGATCGCGGCGACCGGCGGGTCGTGCGCCTCGATCTCGTCGACGGCGGCGAGCAGGGACCGCAGGCCGGCCGGGCCGAAGGTGTTCGGCCGGGTGTGGTCATGACCGTTGTCAAGGGTGATCAGGGCGACGGGCCCGGCCACCCCGGGCAGCCGCGCGTAGCGGACGTGGGCGGCCGTGACGACCTCGCCCGGGAAGGACAGGGTCACCTCGTCGATGGTCATGGATCTCCCCTCGGTTCCGCCGCGGGCCCGGTCGTGTCGGACGGGTCGTCCCGGGTTGGTCGTCGTATCTGCTCGGTCGTCGTACCTGCTCAGTTGGCCGCGGCGTGGTGCGGATTCGCCCAGATCGTGGTGGCGCCCATGCCGAGACCCACGCACATCGCCGTCATGCCGTAGCGCACCTCGGGATGCTCGGCGAACTGCCGGGCGAGCTGGGTCATCAGGCGCACCCCGCTGGACGCCAGTGGGTGACCGAACGCGATGGCCCCGCCGTACGGGTTGACCCGGGGATCGTCCTCGGCGATGCCGAAGTGGTCGAGGAAGGCCAGGACCTGCACGGCGAAGGCCTCGTTCAGCTCGAACAGGCCGATGTCGTCGATGGTCAGGCCGGTGCGGGCCAGCGCCTTCTCCGTCGACGGGATCGGCCCGACGCCCATCACCTCGGGGGGGACTCCGGCGAACGCGAAACCCACCAGGCTCATCTTCGCCGGCAGGCTTAGCTCGGCCGCCACCTCGGCGGCGGCGAGTAGGCAGCCGGTGGCGCCGTCGTTGAGCCCGGCGGAGTTGCCCGCGGTCACCCGCCCGTGCGGCCGGAACGGCGTGCGCAGCCCGGCGAGCCCCGCCTGCGTGGTGTCCGGTCGCGGCGGCTCGTCGACGGTGACGAACTCCCAGCCCGTCTCGACGTGCCGGGCGGCCACCGGGACGAGGTCGGGCTGGATCTGACCGTTCGCGTACGCCTTGGCGACCTTCTCCTGGGAGGCCAGAGCGAAGGCGTCCGCTCGCGATTTGGTGATCTTGGGGTACCGGTCGTGCAGGTTCTCGGCGGTCGAGCCCATCACCAGCGCGGAGGTGTCCACGAGCCGTTCGGCGACGAACCGGGGGTTGAGGTCGGCGCCTTCGCCCATCGGGTGGCGACCCATGTGTTCCACCCCGCCGGCCACGGCCACGTCGTAGGCGCCGACGGCGATCGACGAGGCCGTCGTGGTCACCGCCGTGACGGCGCCTGCGCACATCCGGTCGATCGCGAAGCCCGGCACCGTTTCCGGCAACCCGGACAGGATGGCGGCGACCCGGCCGATGGTCAGGCCTTGATCGCCGATCTGGGTGGTGGCCGCGATCGCCACCTCGTCGATCCGCTCGGGGGGGAGGGAAGGATTGCGTCGCAGCAGCTCCCGGATCACCCGCACGATCAGATCGTCGGCACGGGTCTCGGCGTAGACGCCCTTGGCCTTCCCGAACGGGGTTCGGACCCCGTCGACGAACACGACGTCGCGTACGAAGTTTCTGGATGATCCGAACACGGGACCTCCCGACCCGCGGCCGCCACCGACCGCCGGTTCGTCGCCGTCGAACGTCGGCCGTTGTCCGAAACCCGGTTCCAGGGCCTGGACAGCCAGCCGGCACCGACGCGGATACCGCCGGCACGGCTAGCCTACGGCAGCGGTTACCAGCCGGTAGACATCCCGGAGCCATGGATGCCGGATGTTCGGGGAGGCCGATGCCGTGATGCGCCGGTCTGTCCCTGGCCCACGACCCGCGGATCCGGTCGTCAGCCCGCCGGCTCGGCTGCTGGTTCGGCCGGTTCCGTCGGTTCGGCCGGTTGGGCGGGCGGCTCGGCGAGGACGGTGAGCAGGGGAGCGGTCGTCAGCTCGATCTGCCAGGGGCGTGCCCCGCCGGCCCGCAGCGCCCCGGCGACGGCCGTGTCCGTCAGGGGATT
Source organism: Frankia sp. CeCAU1 (assembly GCF_977971845.1). Taxonomy (NCBI): domain Bacteria; kingdom Bacillati; phylum Actinomycetota; class Actinomycetes; order Frankiales; family Frankiaceae; genus Frankia; species Frankia sp. CeCAU1. Next base: position 26,506 of record NZ_CDWWXA010000013.1, read on the forward strand.
CGGCGGGGACCAGGCGAGCCGCCGGGACAACGCGGGCTCGAGGAGGTTTTCCACCGGCATCGTGTGGGTGGTGGCGAGGGCGGCCAGCGCGGCCCGCACCCGGGCCAGCCGCGACGCGGCCACCGGGTCGCGCTCGGCCCAGCGGTTGGGCGGCGGCAGACCGTCGCCGCCCGGTCCGGCCGGGGCGGGCAGCTCCTCCTCGGGCAGTGCGGCGGCGCCACGCAGGGCGTCGAGCCAGACGTTCGCGGTGCGGCGGATCCGTGGTCCGGAGAAGATGGGCAGCCGGACCAGCGCGGCCGCGTCGGTGGGGGCGTTCAGCACGGCGTCCATGATCGCGCTGTCCGGGAGGACGCGACCCGGCGCGACGTCACGGGTACGAGCGAGCCGGTCCCGGGCGGTCCACATCGCCCGGACCGCCGCGAGCTGGCGGCGGGACCGGGCTCGGTGGATCCCGCTCGTCCGGCGCCACGGCTCGGCCCGTGGCTCGCGTGGCGGGGCCGCGACGATCGCGGCGAACTCCTGCCGGGCAAACTCGATCTTGTTCTGTTCGATCAGCTCCGCCTCGAGCGCGTCGCGCAACTCCACCAGCAGCTCGACGTCGAGTGCCGCGTAGCGCAGCCACGGCTCGGGAAGCGGGCGGGTCGACCAGTCCGCGGCCGAATGGCCCTTCTCCAGCCCGTAGCCCAGCACCCGTTCGACCATTATCCCCAGCCCGACCCGTTCGTAGCCCAGCAACCGGCCGGCGAGCTCCGTGTCGAACAGCAGACTCGGCCGCAGACCGAGCTCGGACAGGCACGGAAGGTCCTGGCTGGCGGCGTGCAGCACCCATTCGACCCCGCCCACCGCGTCCTGGATGACGCTCAGATCCTCGAGCGCGATCGGATCGAGGAGCAGCGAGCCCGTGCCCCGCCGTCGGATCTGGACGAGGTAGGCCCGCTGGCCGTACCGGTAACCGGACGCGCGTTCGGCGTCGAACGCGACCGGCCCGATGCCGGCCGCGAGGCGTTCCGCCGCCGCGGCGAGTTCCGCGGTGTCGACGATGACGGGGGGTACCCCGTCCGCAGGGATGAGCAGCGGGATGGGCTCATGAGCACCGGTGCTGGGCTGTACCTCCACCTCTGCGCTGACACCCCCGCTGACCTGCTGTGTTGATTCAGGAACCGTCGACGTCACGATCGGTGATCGTACGTCCGAATCCTGGCGGAGGTAGCCGTGTCCTACAGCGAATCGCGTTATTTATACGCTTTGTAATGACGCGGTAATGGGAGGTGCGCGCGGTGGAGGGTCGGCTGCGGCGCGCGGTGGGTGGTGCGGTGCTGTCCGTCCGGCGGGCCGGTGTGACGCGGTCAACTCCGGCGAGCTGGTAGCGTGATGACTCCGGACAGTTGTGGGGGAAGCCCGGCCATGGCCGCGAGCAGGTCCCCGAACGCGAGCAGGTGGGCGACCGTCGCCGAGGCGCTCCAAGGCAGCCGGCCCTGCGCGTCCGGCCCCGCGGGGCCGCGGTCGGATGCGAGGGCGGTCTCCGCCCAGTCGGGTGACCAGGAGCAGCGCAGCTCCACGTCGAAACTGTCCCCGTCGGCCGCGAGCACGCCGAAGCGTTGTGATGCGGTGGCCGTGACCGTGCCGCCCAGGGCGCGCACGCCCGCGCCGTGCGCCTCCAATGATTCCCGCAGCCACGACCAGGCGACCTCGGCGAGCAGGGGATCGCCGGCGATCTCCCGGTCGATGCTCGCGCGGGCGTAGCAGACGATGCGGGCCGTGCCCTGCCAGGCCGGCTGTCCCTGGGGATCCATGAGCAGGATGAGCCGGCCGGCCGCGGTGTCGGCCTCGTCCCCAGTCAGCCCGCCGGCCAGAGCGAAGGAGAACGGCGCGACCCGGGTGGGTGCCGCCACCTCGTGCACCGCCACCTCCGGGCGTAGCCGCGCGATCCCCGCGCGCAGGGCGTCGGTGACCGCGAGGAAGATCGGAGGGCTCGCCTCGGATGACTGCGCGACCCCCATGACGGCAACGGTAGGACGTCGGTCGTGATCATGCTGGCCAGACGCCGGAGCGTACGGGTTCGGTCCCGTTGCGTGCGGGCGGGAACCGGTGAGCCGGTGTCCGGAATACCCCGGCTGAGGGGCGGAACTGTGCAGGCTCACGCCGGGATCCGCGCGGCGGCACGATCGCGGCTGCGGAGATCTCGGACTGCGGGGGTCTCGCGCACGGGCCTCGGCCGGGTCGTCGGCCGCTCCGCGGGGGCCGGCCCGACCAGCACCGCGGTGCCACAGGAGGTGCAGGCCCACTCCGGGCAGTCGTTACCGTGCCCGTCGGAGCACGGAGGTTGCTCGAAGATGCGCTCGTCGCGGCATGCGATGCAGACGAGAACGATGTGATCCTCGGCGCTCACCCGGACCTGTTCCACTCGACCACCACTCCCCGCGCACGTCTGCCCGTGATGCGTCCCGTTGGATCGTGGTGGGCGCATAACCACGGATCGCGCGCCATTCGCCACGGCCGGAGGGAGGGGGAACGCGGGATGACGCGCACCCTCTACCCCAATTCCGACCGGACTGACGGTGCCACGGGACGAGCGGATGTCCGTGCATTCTCTCCGGCGTGTCGCGTGAGCCCGTCTCGGGGCGGTGCGGGGCGGATCGCCCGGTCTGTGGGCCGGTGGGGTCGGGCCGGCCCCAGGCTCAGCCCGCCTGGCCGGCCGGCTTCGAGGTGGGGCGTGCCGGCTTCGCGCTGCCCAGCCGGACGGCGTCGCCGCGCAGCCAGTGCCGCTCGACGAAGAACGGGGCGACAGGCAGCACCGCGGCGATCAGCGCGAGTACGGTCCGCTTACGGCGCCAGCGCCCGACCATCGAGAGGTAGCCGATGAGGGCGCAGTAGGTGAGGAAGAGCACGCCGTGGGTCGGGCCGAGGATCCGCACGCCGATCGGGTGGCCGGCACCGTATTTGATCGCGGTCGCGACGAGCAGCAGAAGGAAGGACGACGCCTCGGCGAGCGAGACGACGCGGGCCAGGGCAAGGGGCTGGAAGGCGCCGCTCGGGGCACGGCCGGTCATCGGTGACTCCTCGTCGTAGCAGATGGCGTCGTAGCAGATGGTGTAGTAGCAGACGACGTAGCAGATGACACTGAGGTGTTCCACTGTCCGGGCGCCTTGGCGCTCCGGGCGCCGGGACGCGCCGTGGCCGTGCCACGGCGACCGCGGGATTCGTCACGTCCGCTCGATCGTTCGTCCCCGTCCGCCGAGCGCGGCCTCGACGGGCGGGAGCGCCCGACACCGGCTGAACCTGGAAGTTCTTCTACTCAGAGTAGAAGATAGCGGATGTGCAACGTTCCGGTTCGTACTCCCCGGTCCTCGCCGCTGGGAGCCGTCAGGCCCGTGTGGTGGCCCATCCCGCTACGGCCGTACTCCCACACCTCCCACAGGCGTGCAACGATCGACCCATGCCTGTCCTCCACGTTGACGCGCGACCCGGATCCGGGCCGGGTGGCGTCTCGCCCCCGCCGACCGGTGCAGCGCTCGCCCGGCGGCCCGGCCTGGCCGACACCGCGCCCTTCCTGCGTGCCTGTCGACGGGAGCACCCCGGGACCACGCCGGTGTGGTTCATGCGTCAGGCCGGGCGGGTCCTGCCCGAGTACCGGGCACTGCGCGCGGGAGTCGCCATGCTCGACTCCTGCCGGGACGCCGAGATGATCACGGAGATCACGCTCCAGCCGGTACGCCGGTTCCGGCCGGACGCGGCGATCTTCTTCTCCGACATCGTGGTGCCCCTGGTCGCGATCGGCCTCGACATCGACATCGTCGCCGGGATCGGACCGGTGGTGGCCGAGCCCGTGCGGGACGCCGTCGGGCTCGCCGCGTTGCGTGCACTGGAGCCGGACGACGTTCCCTACGTGGCCGACGCGGTCCGGCTACTGCTGGCCGAGCTGGGTTCAACCCCGCTGATCGGGTTCGCCGGGGCGCCGTTCACCCTCGCGAGCTACCTCATCGAGGGCGGACCGAGTCGCGACCACGCCCGCACCAAGGCGTTGATGTACAGCGAACCGAAGCTCTGGCACGCCCTGCTGGCCCGGCTCGCCGACATCACCACCGCCTTCCTGCGGGTCCAGGTGGATGCCGGTGTCGACGCGCTGCAGCTGTTCGACTCCTGGGCCGGGGCGCTGGACGAGGCGGACTACCATCGCTACGTCGCGCCGCACAGCGCTCGGGTGCTGGCGGCCTTCGCCGGTGAGGTGCCGCGCATCCACTTTGGTGTGAACACCGGTGAGCTGCTCGCCGCGATGGGCCAGGCGGGTGCGGACGTCGTCGGCGTCGACTGGCGGGTCCCTCTCGACGAGGCCGCCCGGCGGATCGGGCCCGGTCACGCCGTGCAGGGAAACCTCGACCCGACCGCGGTCTTCGCCCCCGAACCGGTGCTCGCCGCCAAGGTGCGTGACGTCTGCGCCCGCGGGGCCGAGGCGGAGGGGCACGTGTTCAACCTCGGCCACGGGGTGCTGCCGCAGACCGATCCGGGCGTGCTCGCGCACGTCGCCGACCTCGTCCACGGCGGATGATCCACGGCAGATGAGTCCAGGGCAGGTGATCCGCCTTCGTCGGGCCGGTTCACTGGCACCGGCCCGATGGTGAAAGCTGGCGGGCGGCACCACTCAACGTGAAGGGCGGCAGGAACGTGCGGGTTGTGATCGTCGGTGGGGGTATCGCCGGGCTCTCGGCCGCCCGCGCCCTGGCCGGGCACGCCGAAGTGACCGTCCTCGATGCGGCGGACCGGGTCGGTGGCAAGCTGCGTACCACCCCGATCGAGGGTCTGGACGTCGAAGAGGGCGCGGAGTCCTTCCTCGCCCGGGTTCCCGACGGACTCCGCCTGGCCCGGCAGATCGGGCTCGGGCACGAGATCGTGCATCCGGCCACGACGTCAGCGTCACTGTGGATCCGCGGCCGGCTGCATCCCATCCCCCCGAACACCCTGCTCGGAGTGCCGACCGACGTCCTCGGCCTGCTCCGCTCGCGGGTGCTGTCCCCGTGGGGGCTGGCGCGGGCCGCCGCCGACCTGGTGTTGCCGCGGACGCGTTTCGCCGACGATCCGACCGTCGGTCGCTACGTGGGCACGCGGGTCGGGCGCGAAGTCGTCGACCTGCTGGTGGATCCGCTGCTCGGGGGGGTGTATGCGGGCCGGGCGGACGCGCTGTCGCTGCGGGCGACCGTGCCCCAGCTTGTCCCCATCTTCGCCGAGGACCGCTCGCTGCTCCTCGGCGCGCACCGGGTGCGGGCCCGTACCGGACCCGCGACGACGACCTCGACGGCGCCGCTGTTCGCCACGCTTCGGGGGGGGCTGGGCTCCTTCGCGGCGCGAGTGGCGGCGCAGTCCGGCGCCACCGTGCGCACCGGGGTGCTCGTCCGCTCGATCGCGAAGACCGCGGGCGGCTGGCAGGTCAACTGTGACCGGGTGGGCGGCGCGGACGCCCTCGGGCCGTTCCAGGCCGACGCCGTGATCCTCGCGGTGCCTGCCGGGGTGGCCCGTGCCCTGCTGGCGCCGCTGGCCCCGCATGCCTCCGCCCCGCTTGCCGGTGTGCCCTACGCCTCGGTCGGCCTGGTGACGCTGGTCTACCGGGATGTCGCGCCGCCACCCGGCAGCGGATTCCTCGTGCCCGCCCGGGCGGGCACCGCGGTGAAGGCGGCCACCTTCCTGTCCGCCAAGTGGCCGCACCTGGGCTCCGACCGGCTCACGGTGGTGCGGGCGAGCATCGGCCGCGCCGGTGCCGAACAGGACCTGCAGCGCGGGGACGTGGAGCTCGCCGGGGTGGCGGCGGCGGAGATCGCGCAGATCACCGGCCTGTCCGGTCGGCCGGTAGCGACCCGGGTGAGTCGCTGGGGCGGGGCACTCCCGCAGTACCTGCCGGGTCATCTCAACCGAATCGCCGCGGTGCGCCGGGGGCTTCCAGTGGGGATCGCCCTGGCCGGCGCGGGATACGACGGTGTAGGCATCCCGGCCTGCATCCGGTCGGGGGAGACCGCCGCGCACGCGGTGCTGAGGGCTACCCGGACGGCGCAGGGCAGTCCGGCCGATCCGGTGGGCCCGGGAATCTGATCACGTGCACCGGCCCGGACCGCGTCCGGCCGCCGGTGAGGGAGGCTGGGAATGTCGGAGTCTACGAAATCGGCCCGCGAACTCAACGCGGAGCTGCTCTACACGGGATGGTCGGTCTTCGCGGCCGACCGTCCGCTACCCGCCGAGCGGACCCCGCTGATCGACGAGGCGACCGCCCTGCTCGACGGGGCGCTGGCCAAGGACGTCTACACCCGCGGTGTCTACGAGATCTCGGGCTACCGGGCCGATGCGGACCTGATGGTCTGGTGGACGAGCCCGGACCCGGACCTGCTGCAGGAGACCTACCAGCGGTTCCGGCGGACGGCCCTGGGCGGGCACCTGCGTCCGGTGTGGTCGGCGGTCGGCCTGCACCGGCCGGCGGAGTTCAACCAGAACCACATCCCCGCCTTCGTCCGGCGGGAGGACCCCCGCGGTTATCTCTGCGTCTACCCGTTCAACCGCTCGCTGGAGTGGTACCTGCTGCCGGACTATGAACGGCGCGGGATGCTAGCCGAGCACGGGATCATGGGCCGGGAGTACGAGGACGTCCGGGCCAACACGGTGGCTTCGTTCGGACTGGGCGACTACGAGTGGCTGCTCGCCTTCGAGGCGGATGAGCTGCACCGGATCGTCGACTGCATCCGGCACCTTCGGGCCAGCGCGACGCGACGGCACACCAGGCTGGAGACGCCGTTCTACACCGGTGCCCGCAAGCCGCTGGCGGACGTCGTCACCGCCCTGCCCTGAGGCGGCTGGCTGCCGGGTAGGCCGGCGGAGGGTCGGGGCCGGCGGAGGG
>NZ_CDWWXA010000013.1:33427-35123 GCF_977971845.1 Frankia sp. CeCAU1
GTCACCGCCCTGCCCTGAGGCGGCTGGCTGCCGGGTAGGCCGGCGGAGGGTCGGGGCCGGCGGAGGGTCGGGGCCGGCGGAGGGTCGGGGCCGGCGGAGGACCGGGACGGCAGCCGGCGCCTGCCTGGGCGCCCCCACCCGTCCGGCAGGCGCCGACCGTCCCGTGACTGTGCTCACCGGCCTCACCCGGGCGGCATCACTCCAGGTGACATCAATCCCGGGGACGTCACCCCGGCGATATCACGTCGGCGACGTCGCACGGGGCGCGCCGGATCGCACAGCCCCACCCCCCCGGTGCCCGCGGGGGCGGGCAGCCGACGGATCCCGAGTCGAGACCCGCGATCCATAACGCAGAGTAGCATTATCGCCGCTGTTTGTGTGCGCAGTGTATGCGTCAGGCGTCCGTGGGTCGATGGTGTCCGTTATGTCCGCATCGGTGGGCGGACTTGGAAGGTTCGTCGACTCGGAAGGTTCGTCATGGCGGTCGCTGCCCGACGACCGCATCTCTGTTACTGTGAGTCGCCATAAACGCACGGATCACGCCATCGCCACGGTCGGCGGTCGGGGCGCCACGCCGCCATCGCCTGGCCGGGCCGCTGGTAGATCGTCTCGGCGCAGCCGGTAACGTTGCCCCCGTGACCACGGAGCGCCACCCGTGTCGGCGTCCGGTACTCCAGTTCGCTCCGGCGTGTGCCGACACACTCCAGTGGGACCTGGATGATGCGTGCGTTCGGCTCGTCGTTCGGGACGGCCCACAGTCAGTGGCGGGGGGAAGATCGCTGGAGGTCCGGTCGATGTACCACCGAGGGATGAATTCGTGGCTGTCTGAGCGAGGGGTGCCGCGGGCCGCCGAACGGGGAGGACGATGACACCTCCGGGCCCGCTCGGATCCTCGTTCGGGCTCGGGCTCGGGCACGTGCCGGCGTCACTGGGCCAGTCCGTTCGGCCGGGTCCGGTCGGTGTCGTCGACGCGCGCCGTCGCGGTGCTGGGGGGGACCACGAGTGACGGAGACGGTGTCCGGCGGCACGCGCGCGACCGCTGGGTCGAACTTCGTTCCGCGCACCCGCGGCGGGCAGGGGATGCCGTTCCCGCCGGACGCGCCGGCGGGAACGGCCGGCCGGCCCGCCGGCGCACCGCCGAGCCGCACGGCCACCGGGCCCGGCGGGCGGCACAGCGCGGGGCGGGTGAGCCCGGCCGCCGTCGAGACGGGCGGCTATCGCGCTCAGGTGACCTGGGAACGGCGTTACGTCCGGCTGCTCGTCCTGTTCGACGCGGCCGCCTGCGTGGTGGCAGCGGGGCTCGCGTACTTCGTGCGATTCGGTGACCTGGTCGACTTCGGCACCCAGCCGGTGTCCTCCAAGCCGTACATCCTCATGACGGTTCTGCTGCCGCTCGCCTGGGTGCTGGCGATGTCCCTGAACCGGGCCTACGAGAGCCGGTTCCTCGGTGGCGGGTCGGAGGAGTTCCGGCGGGTGGTCAACACGGCGGCCCGGTTCACCGCGGCGGTGGCCATCGCCTCGTATGCGACGAAGGCGGAGATCGCCCGTAGTTACGTGCTGATCGCCTTCCCGGCCGCGACCCTGTTCTCCATGGTGGGTCGGGTCGTCGGCCGCGGCCTCCTACACCGGATGCGCCGGGCCGGTCGTTGCCTGCACCGGGTGCTCGTGGTCGGGGCCGGGGAGTCGGCTGCCACCC
>NZ_CDWWXA010000013.1:35517-56098 GCF_977971845.1 Frankia sp. CeCAU1
TACCCGTCGGGTGATGAAGATGCTCTTCGACCGGTGCGTGGCCGGAACGATCATCCTGCTGTTCTCCCCGCTGCTGCTCGGTCTCGGGCTCGCGGTGCGCCTGACCAGCCGCGGCCCGGCGTTGTTCAAGCAGATCCGGGTGGGGCGGGGTGGTGAGCACTTCACGATGTACAAGTTCCGGTCGATGTTCGTTGACGCGGAGGCGCGCAAGGCGGAGCTGGAGTCCCGCAACGAGCGGGCCGAGGGGCTGTTGTTCAAGATGCGTGACGACCCGCGGATCACCAAGGTCGGGAAGTTCCTGCGCAAGTGGTCGCTCGACGAGCTGCCGCAGTTGTTCAACGTGCTGGGCGGCACGATGTCGCTGGTGGGGCCGCGTCCGCCGCTGCCGTCGGAGGTCGCCCGCTACGAGGACGACGTGCACCGCCGGCTGATGGTGAAGCCGGGGCTGACCGGGCTGTGGCAGATCAGCGGTCGGTCGGACCTCGAATGGGACGAGTCGGTCCGTCTCGACCTGCGCTACGTCGAGAACTGGTCACTGGCGATGGACTTCGTCATCCTCTGGCGTACCGTGTTCGCCGTGCTGCGTCGCGAGGGGGCGTATTAGGGGGCCCGCATGATCAGCTATCCAGCCAGCCAGCGTGGCGTAGGTGGTCGATGATCCGGTCCACGGCGTCCTCGGCGGAGAGCTCCGCGGTGTTCACCGTGACGTCGGCGTCGGTCGGCGTCTCGTACGGATCGGACACGCCGGTGAAGGCGGGCAGGACGCCTGCGCGCGCCTTGGCATAGAGCCCCTTGCGGTCCCGCGCCTCGCACACCTCCAGCGGTGTGGACACGTGTACCAGCACGAATCCGCCGCCTGCGGCCCGGACCATCCCCCGGACCTGGGCGCGCACGTCGGCGTACGGCGCGATCGGCGCGCACACCGCGGTGCCTCCGGCTCCCGCGACCTGGGCCGCGACGAAGCCGATCCGTCGGACGTTGATATCGCGGTCGGCGCGGGAGAATCCCAGTCCCTGGGACAGGTGGGTCCGCACGACGTCCCCGTCGAGCAAAGTGAGCCGGCGTCCGCCGTATTCCAGCAGTCGGCAGACGAGCAGGCCGGCCAGCGTCGACTTCCCGGAGCCGGACAGCCCGGTGAGAAACACGGTCAGGCCCCGCTTCGAACGTGGTGGGATGGCGCGGGAGAGCTCCGCGGCCACCGTCGGCGGGGTCAGTTCGGCCGGTATCGGGTTGCCAGCGTCGAGCAGCGAGGCCAGCTCCATCCGCCCGGGTGCCCCGATCGCCGGCCCGATGAGGCTGCCGGTCAGGCCGTAGAAGCTGGCCAGATGCGCCCGCTGGGCGGCGAGTTTCGCCAGTTCGTCGGCGGAGCTTGCCGCCGTCTCCACGCCTGTCCAGGCCGCGCCCGCCGCCGCCCACGCGATGTCCGCCAGGTCCGTCGGCGCCGGGGGGGCGGGCGTCACGGCCGTGGCCGGGCCCGGTACCCCCGCCGCCGCGTCGCTCGGTTTCGCGGATGTTTTCAGGACCGTCGCGCTCATGCCCGGTTCGCGGGGGGTGGCCAGCGCCTCCGACGGGATGACCGGAACGAGGACCAGCAGGCTGCGGTGCTCCGGCGTTCCCGCCTCGCCGGCTTTCGGCCGCCGGTAGGGGTCCGGCTGCGGTTCCGACCGCCGGCCGGCAACACCCGGCGGGCTGATCGCGTCGGCGGCGAGCGCCTCCGGGGAGAGCGTCGCCTCGGCGGCCCGCAACGGGGCGTCAACCGCTTTGAGAGCGGCGAGCAGGCAACGGACCCGCAGGTGATGCTCGGCGTCCGCGGGATCGGCGCCACCCACCGGGGCGAGGACGACACACCGTTTGCCCTGCCGGGTCAGCGCCCGGATCCGGCCCACGTCCGCCGTGTGGAGCAGGCCGTCCGCCCACACCGCCCAGCACGCGCCGGAACCCGCCTCGAGGCTGATCCAGCCTCGGGCGAGCAGCTCGGCCCGGACCTGGGCCGGGGTGAGCCGCAGGCCGGGGTGATCGGGGTGGTGGGGCAGCCGGATGCCCTCGACCGTGCCGACCAGCCGGACCCGGGGTCCGTCCGACCCCCCCGGCTGGTCCGGCAGGGGAATGGTCGTTCGGAGGTGCAGCGCCGCGATCATCACTCCCTCGGTGTCCCGCAGGGCCGCCGTGGAACTCGGTGTCAGTGCCTCGGCCTCGGCCGCGCCGACGACGAGGGTCGGCACCGGCACGCCGTTGATCTCGGGGTCCTCGGGATAACCGGGTTCCGACCCGAAGGCACCGAGCAGCAGCAGTTCCAGCTCGGCGAGCTGGGTCGGGCGCAGGGCCAGCGACGGCCAGGCGACCGACGCGGCCGTCAGCTCCGCGCCCCGGGCCGGCGTCGCCAGGACGGGGGTTGGTCCGGACCCGCCGGACTTGCCGGATCCGCCGGTCGCACTGGCGGCACCGTTGGCACCGGACCTGGGGTGGTGATCAGGACCGGGGGCGGGATGGGAGGTGGTACTCACACTTGCGACGGTAGCTGGTGACAGACTCCATCCCAATGAACACCGATGACACCCGCCCGCCGTCCACCGTGCCGGTCGACATCGCGACCGACGAACTCGATGACGACGTCCTGGCCCGACGGCTGGCCACGGACACCGGCAAACTGCTGTTGCGGATCAGGGAGGAGGTCGGGTTCGCCGAACCCGCGACCCTGCGTGACGCCGGGGACGCGCGTTCGCATCAGCTCCTGGCCCGGGCGTTGGCGCGGCACCGCCCGCGGGACGCTGTGCTGTCCGAGGAGGGCGTTGACGACGTCGCGCGGCTGTCCGCGGAGCGGGTCTGGATCGTCGACCCCCTGGACGGCACCCGCGAGTTCGCCGAGCCCGGCAGGTCGGACTGGGCGGTGCATGTCGCGCTCTGGCAGGCCGGCGAGCTCGTCTCGGGCGCGGTGGCGCTGCCGGCGCTCGGGTTGACGCTGTCCAGCGCGGGCGGGCTGCCGCCGCGGCTGGCCGAGGCGCGTCCGCCACGGATCGTGGTCAGCCGGACCCGGGCCCCACAGCTGGTCACGGAGGTCGCGGAGGCACTGGGCGCCACCATCGTCCCGATGGGTTCGGCCGGTGCGAAGGCCTGCGCCGTCATCCGCGGGGAGGCCGAGATCTACCTGCACGCCGGCGGCCAGTACGAGTGGGACTCCGCCGCCCCGGTGGCGGTCGCGCGGTCGGCGGGGCTGCACACCAGCCGGCTGGACGGCTCGCCGCCGCGGTACAACCAGCCCGACCCGCTGTTGCCCGACCTGGTCATCTGTGCTGCGAGCTGGGCATCGGAGGTTCTCCGGGCGATCGGCGCCGCGGGGGGCTCCGGCGGTTGAGGCGCGTGCTTGCGGAGCGCCCTCGGAGCGGCCGCGGAGGGTGGCGATTGTCGATCCATGGTTGTTCTGGATGGCGTCGGTCGTGGATACGGGTCCACCGTGAGGGGCGTAATGCCGCCGGAACCGCCGGCAGGGCCGCCGTGTCCGCTACTTTGGTGGGACACATCGCCTCGACGGGGGGTTTCGCGTGCCGGTGATGGGTTACGAGCTCACCCAGCTGCAGATGCTTGAGGCCGAGGCCGTCCACATCTTCCGCGAGGTGGCCGCGGAGTTCGAGCGTCCCGCCCTGCTGTTCAGTGGCGGGAAGGACTCGATCGTCATGCTCCGGGTCGCGCAGAAGGCCTTCTGGCCCGCGAAGCTGCCGTTCCCCCTGCTGCACATCGACACCGGGCACAACTTCGACGAGGTCCTCGAGTTTCGGGACAGGCGGGCGGCGGAGCTCGCCGCCCGCCTGGTGGTCGGTTCCGTCCAGGCCGCCATTGACGAGGGCGTGCTCACCGAAGACACCCGTCCGGGAGCCTCACGTAACCAGCTACAGACACCGGTGCTGCTCGACGCCATCGCCGACAACAAGTTCGACGCGGTGTTCGGCGGCGCGCGCCGGGACGAGGAGAAGGCGCGGGCCAAAGAAAGAGTTTACTCCTTCCGGGACGAGTTCGGCCAGTGGGACCCCAAGAACCAGCGCCCCGAGCTGTGGTCGCTCTACAACGGCCGGCACCGCCCCGGTGAGCACATCCGGGTGTTCCCGCTGTCGAACTGGACCGAGCTCGACATCTGGCGGTACATCGCCCAGGAACGGCTGGAGATCCCCTCCATCTACTACGCGCATCGCCGGGACGTGTTCGAGCGTGACGGCATGCTGCTGGCGGTCACGCCGCTGACCCGCCCCCTGGCCGGTGAGACGGCGGCGCCCCGGCAGGTGCGCTATCGCACGGTGGGCGACATCACCTGCACCGGAGCGGTCGAGTCAACCGCGGCGACCGTCGAGGAGGTCATCGCCGAGGTGGCCACCACCCGGCTCACTGAACGCGGCGCGACCCGGGCTGACGACCGGGTCAGCGAGGCGGCGATGGAGGACCGTAAGCGGGAGGGGTACTTCTGATGGCCGAGTTGCTGCGGGTCGCGACGGCGGGGTCCGTCGACGACGGGAAGTCGACCCTGATCGGGCGCCTCCTCTACGACACGAAGTCGCTGTTCTCCGACCAGCTTGCCGCGGTCGAGCGGACCAGTCGGGAGCGCGGCGACGGCTACGTCGACCTCGCGCTGCTCACCGATGGTCTGCGGGCCGAGCGGGAGCAGGGCATCACGATCGACGTCGCGTACCGTTACTTCGCCACGCCCCGGCGGTCGTTCATCCTCGCCGACACCCCCGGGCACGTGCAGTACACCCGCAACATGGTCACCGGCGCGTCCACCGCCGACCTCGCGCTGCTGCTCGTCGACGCGCGCAAGGGGGTCGTCGAGCAGACCCGCCGGCACGCCTTCCTGACGTCCTTGCTGCGAGTGCCCCATCTGGTGCTCTGTGTGAACAAGATGGACCTCGTCGACTTCGATCGGGACGTCTTCGAGAAGATCAAGGAGGAGTTCCGGCACTTCGCGGCGAAACTGGAGATCGTCGACGTCACGACGATCCCGATCTCCGCGCTGGGTGGGGACAACGTGGTCTCCCGGTCGCCGAGCACTCCCTGGTACGGGGGCAGCTCGCTGCTGCACCACCTGGAGGAGCTCCACATCGCCTCCGACCGCAACCTCATCGATGTGCGCTTCCCGGTGCAGTGGGTGGTCCGGCCGCGGAACGACGACCTGCACGACTACCGCGGGTACGCCGGTCAGGTTGCCGGCGGGGTGCTCAAGCCCGGCGACGAGGTCGTCGTCCTGCCCTCCGGGCTGACCACGCGGATCGTCGGCATCGACACGTTCGACGGCCCGGTTGACGAGGCCTTCCCGCCGATGTCGGTGACCATCCGGCTCGAGGACGATCTGGACGTCTCCCGGGGCGACATGATCGCCCGGCCGATGAACCAGCCGACCGTCGGCCAGGAACTCAACCTGATGGTCTCCTGGATGGTCGACGCCCCGCTGCGCCGCCGGGCCCGGATCGGGATCAAGCACACCACCCGTTCGGTACGGGCGATGGTCACCGACATCTGCTACCGCGTCGACATCGACACCCTGCACCGCGACGAGACCGTCGAGACGCTGGGTCTGAACGACATCGGCCGGATCGCCCTGCGGACGACGTCCCCGCTGTGCTACGACCTGTACCGCCGCAACCGGAACACCGGCAGCGTCCTGCTCATCGACGAGTCGACCGGGACCACTCTCGGCGCCGGGATGATCATCTAGCCGGTGGCGACGGGGAGAGCCGGGGGCCGGGTCAGCCCGGCTGCCGCCCCCAGTCCGGTGGCAGGGAGGATCCCCGGCTGCCGGCCCGGCCGTCGAGAAACGAGATGCGGTCGTTGTTCGCGACCATCGCCGGGCTCGCGAGCCAGGCGGCATAGGCACGCCGCTGGGTCGGCGTCATCCGCGCGGACGGACGCGGATTCCCCGAGGCGTCGAGGAAGTTCTCCGCCGGCGAGGTGATGAACCCGTCGGCCCTCGGATCGCCGGTGTAGACGCGGTACGGCCCGCCGGCGGGGGTCACCGCGATCGGCCGGAGCGGGTCACGATCCCGGCGGGCCCAGAGCCGGCGGGCGCTGGTCTCGTAGGCCGCCGCCCAGCCGGGCAGGACCCGGGAGGCGCCCCGCAGGTCCGCGACGACCTGGGCGGGGTGGGTGATCGGCAGGTCGCTGTAACGGGCCCGGATCCAGGCCTCGATCATCTCCACGGTGACCCCGACGCCCAGATGGACGAAGGTGCCCGGTGGGTTCGTCGGATCGATGGACTTGCCCACCTCCCCGAGCACGTCGAGCAGCACCGCCTGCTGCCGGCGGTGGGCGCCGACCGCGTCGGCATGCTCGCGCAGCACCGCCTCGGTCGCATCGGCGAGGGCGCCGGCGAAGAACGCCTGCGCGCGTTCGACCCGCAGGTAGCCCAATGCCAGGGGGCTCGACGAATACCCGCCGGGGGCCGTTTTCCAGCCCTGGACCGAGGCGGCCACCTGGTCGTCGAGATGAAGACCGTAGGTCGTGACATCCTGGGCGAGTAGACCGGCCAGCGCCCCGCCGCGCAGGCACTCCCGCAGCAGCGACTCCCACGCCTCGAGCGGGATCAGCTCGACCAGGGCGGACTGCGCCGCCGCGGCCCCGGTCTGCGGGTCCACCGTGGGACCGGGGACCACGGCGGTGACGGCGTCGTAGAGCTCGTCCCGATAGGTCCGTAGCGCCGGGACGAGGGCCGCCCGCAGCCGGAGGAGCAATGGCCGGTCACCGGTCGCCTGCACGGCCCCGGCCAGCCGGGAGACGAACGAGGCCGAGGCCCGCGGATCGGCACGGCGGCTCTCCTGGCTTCCCGCCGCGGCCACCAGCCGGATCCAGGCATCTTCCAGGGATCGGGCCGTCGCGAGATCCACCGGCAGCGGAAGGGCGAGCACGGCCGCGCCGCGCAGGATGGTGTCGATGTGGTCCGCCGCGAACCGGGCGGCCAGCGCCGGGGTCGCGGCGATGGCGTCCAGCAGCACCCCCTGGTAGTCGGTGACGGTCGGTCGGCCCCGGCTCGTGGGCCCGGCCACGGCGGGGGCGAGCAGGCCGACGTCGTGCGGCGCCGACGGGGCGACCGTGGCATCACCTGGTCCGTTACCCGGCCGGTCACCCGGCCCGTTACCCGGCCGGTCACCCGGCCCGAAGGCCATCCGGCCCAGCCGGTCCAGCAGCGCGCTGTCGAGGCGGGCCGAGGCGAGCAGGGGGGTCAGTAGGACCGTCTCGGCCGTGTCGGTCCTCCCGGCGGTGTTGAACCGACCGAGCCAGGCGGCGTCGAGAGTTCGCCGGTGGCTGTAGGAGGCCAGGGTGGCGCCGAGGATCCGTTCGGCCTCCCGCCGGTCGAAGCCGAGCGGTTCGGGTGGACGGCGGACCATCGGCCCCCGCGACAGTCCCTCCACCCGGGAGAGCAGCCGCGCGAGCCCGTCGGGTCCCAGCGCGTCGTGAAAGCCCAGGACGAAGTCCGGGTCGTTCATCCGGGACCGCAGCACGGTCAGCGCGTCACGCGGGGTGACCATGCCTGAGGCGTTTCCGCCCGTTCCGCCCCGGCCCGTTCCGCCCCGGCCCGTTCCGCCCCGGCCTGATCCGCCCCGGCCTGATCCGTGCCGGTCCGGCGCGTCCCCCCGCAGCGAGTGCGCCAACGCCCGTCCGGCGGCCACGGCCTGCTCGGAGGTGCGGGGCGCCTCGGAGGTACCAGGAATGCCCGGCGCCTCGCGGTGCACCGGCCGCCGAAGCGGGGCGGATGTCGGCCTGATCGTGATGCCGATCCCGTCGTCGACGCCCTCGGCGAGACGCAGCCGGCGCCGCAGCATGGTGACCTCGGCCTTGACTTCGTCCTCCAGCGCGCCGAGCCGTTCCGCCGGGGCGGGCGGCAACCCGGCATCCGTCAACGCCGCGACGAGGGAGCGGGACCAGGAGCGCAGCAGATCCCCGGCCTCGGTCACGCTGGACACCAGCACACGCATCCGGTCGGGGTCGACGAGCACCCGGCCGCTTGGTCCGGGCATGCGCGTCAGCCGACCTTCCGCGGCCCGCCGGGGCCGGCCGGGGCGAACGCTGTCTCGCGGACCTGCAGCGCTGTCTCGCAGGCCTGCACGCACCGATCGAGGGCCATGGCCGCCTCCGCCGCGAGCCGCCGCATCCGGCGTTGCCAGACCTCGGCCTGACGACCCTCCCAGGCCTCGGCACCGACCGCCGAGATCCGCTCCAGCGCGGCGGCTACGTCCAGCCGGGCACGCCGGGCTTGGGCCAGGGCGACGGCCACCGTCGCGCGACGTCCCTCGGGCACCGTCATGCGCACACCACCCAGATCGTGATCAGGTTTACCGGTGGCGACGCTAACAGCGGCTCGCCCGCCCGCGCCCGCGCGGCGACGCGACTGTGGATGACGCCGGTGCCGGTCCGGCCGCCTGTGGATGACGCCGGTGCCGGTTCAGCGCCGGTAACGCAGGAACAGGACGTCGTCCTCGGCGAGGATCTGGGTCAGGGTGAGCGCGGCCGGTGCCGGCCACGGCTCGCCTTTCATGATCCCGAGTCGGCCCGGTCCGGCCAGTACCGGGGCGATCGTCAGGCACAGCTCGTCGAGGAGACCCGCCGCGGCGAGCTGGGAGTGCAGCAGCGGACCGCCCTCGGTGAGGATGCGGGTCATTCCCCGTTCCGCCAGGGCCCGGACGGCGAGGTCGGGTTCAACGGCGCTGCCGCCGCAGATCGCGATGTCGGCGACCGCCGCCAGCTGCCGGCGCCGATCGAGGGGCGCGGTCTCGCAGGTCAGTAGCACCGGTCGGATCTCCCCGCGGAACAGCCGGGAACCCGGGTCGAAGCCCGCCGTCGCGGTCACGACCGCGATCGGGGGCACCGCCGCGAGCCCCGCGGCGACGCGCCGCTCCCGCCGTTCGGGCGGGATGACCACCGGCCCGTAGTTCTCCGTCCGGGCGGTGCCGGCACCGACCAGCACCACGTCGCTGAGCCAGCGCAGCAACCGGAAGACCCGCAGGTCGGCTTCCCCGCCCAGGGGGCCCGAGCGGCCGCCCACCTCGGCGGCCCCATCGACCGAGGCCACGAAGTTTGCCCGGATGTAGGGGGTATGCGCGGCGGACGGGGGGTAGGCGTACACCTCGTCGAGATCGATGTCCTCGATGTCCTCGACGGCCTTCCTCGCGAGCCCGGCGCCCGCCGCGGCCGTGGAGTCTGTGGTCGCTGCGGCGTCTGTGGTCGCTGCGGCCTTCCCGGGGGCCACCGCCCCGGCGGCCCCCGCGGAACCGGCGAACGGGGGTGGAACCGGGAAGATACGTCGCACCGGGCCGACTGTAACGGGCGACGGTGCTGGTCATCCGATCGGCGGCGAACCCAGGTCGGCGGCGAGCCCATGGCCGGCCCGGGGCCGATCAACTGTTGTGGTATCGCGGTCGTTGTGACGTCGGCCGCGATACCGCGGGCCGGGGCGACGGGTACGGGCGTCTCCGTACGCTGGGCGGGTGGCGCAGCGTCTCGTCGATCGCCGGCCGATTGTGCCGCCCGGGGACCTGGTCGCGGCGCTCGTCCCGCCGCCCCGGTTCGACGCGGTCCGGTTCGCCGGCTACCTGCCCGATCCGGCCGAGCCGAGCCAGGCCGCCGCGGTCATGGCGCTGTCCGCGTTCGCCGACCGGTTGACCGCCTCGTCCGGGCGGTCCAGCCGTTCAGATCGTTCCAGCCGTTCCAGCCGTTCCAGGTATGCGGGCCGTTCCGGGAAGGGCGGCCTGTTCGGGCTCCTGACCCGGGGGACGGGGGTGTCGGGTCCGTCCGGATCGGGCCCGTCCGGATCGGGTCCGTTCGGATCGGGCCCGTTCGGATCGGGCCCGCGCCGTTCCGGGAGCGCCGGTCCGTCCGGAATGCGGCCGGGGGTGTACCTCGACGGCGGCTTCGGCGTCGGCAAGACCCACCTGCTCGCCTCGCTGTGGCACGCCGTGCCCGGTCCGAAGGCGTATGGCACGTTCGTAGAACTGACCTCCCTGGTCGGCGCGTTGGGATTCGCCGCGACCGCGCGGGCCCTCGCGGGCCTGCGCCTGGTCGCGATCGACGAGTTCGAGCTCGACGATCCCGGCGACACGGTGCTGGTGTCCAGCCTGCTGACCCGGCTCGTCGAGGCCGGTGTCCACCTGGCCGCGACGAGCAACACCCAGCCGGAGGACCTCGGTGCCGGTCGGTTCGCCGCCGCCGACTTCCGCCGTGAGATCCAGGGTCTGGCGGCCAGCTTCGACATACTCCGGGTGGACGGGGAGGACTATCGGCACCGGGGTCTTCCGGCCGCGCCCCCGCCGTGTACCGACGACGAGGTCGGCGCGCGGGCGGCTGCCGAGGAGGGGGCGACCGAGGACGGATTCGCCGCGCTGTGCGAGCACCTCGCCGGGCTGCACCCCTCCCGGTACGGCGCGCTCGTGGCCGGGGTCACCCTGGTCTGCCTGCACCGGGTCGTGCCGGTCGAGGATCAGGCGGTGGCGTTGCGGGTCGTGGTCCTCGCCGACCGGCTCTACGACCGGTCGATCCCGGTCGTGGCCTCCGGCGTGCCCTTCGGGGAGCTGTTCGGAGCGGAGCTGCTCGCCGGGCCGCATCGCAAGAAGTACCAGCGGGCCATGTCCCGGCTGAGCGCGCTGGCCCGGGACGCCGCGGCGGGGAACGACACCGCGGGCCGCGTCGCCGGGATGCTGCCCGGCTGACGCACCCGGCCGGGTGCGCGGCCCGAACGTGCGGCCGCCGCACCCGAGTGGGGTGTCGGAGCCTGCGGTCCGGACGCCGGACCAGGCCGGAGTATCTGTTCGCCGTTCCGGGCGTGGACGACCCGCTGGCGGTCGTGCCGAGGCCTGCGACCATGGGTGCATGGGAACCTACGTCGTGCTGCTCGTCATGGTGTTGTTGGTGGGGCTGGCGGTGCTGGGCGGACTCTATTTCGTGCTGTCCAGGGACCACACCCGGCGCTGAGGGCCGGTGCGCGGACGGGTCAGCCAGCGGTCGGCTCGGCCAGGGGGAGCAGGCGGATGATCACGACCGACTCGCCGTCGAGTTCCACCCGTCCCGGCATGTAGGTGAACCCGTGGGTGGATGCGGCCGGGGCGTCGAACGGGACGCCGTCGAGGGGGACGGCCTGCCGTTCGACGGCCAGGTTCACGACGATCGCCACGTCGCCGCGACGGACCACCAGCCAGCGGGCCTCCTCGTCGAAGGTGCACGCGACCGAGGACCACGCCGGGTCGGTCAGCGCCGGCAGCCGGCGACGCAGCGCGATCAGCCGGCGGTGCCAGTCCAGCAGGTCGGAGTGACCCTCCCGGCTTGGTTCGGACCAGTCGAGTTTCGACTGCTGGAAGGTCGCCGGGTCCTGGGGATCGGGAACGTCCTGCGGCTCCCAGCCGTGGGCGGCGAACTCGGCGCGCCGACCCTCCCGCACCGCGTCCCCCAGCCCGGGGGCGGTGTGGTCGGTGAAGTACTGCCAGGGGGTGCGGGCACCCCACTCCTCGCCCATGAACAGCATCGGGGTGACCGCCGAGGTGAGCAGCAGGGCCGCACCGATCCGGAGCAGGCCGTCGCTGAGCGTGGCTGACGCCCGGTCGCCGGCGGCCCGGTTGCCGATCTGGTCGTGGTTCTGCAGGAAGGTGACGAACCGGTAGGCGGGCGTGGTCGGGGGGATCGGCCGGCCGTGGGAGCGCCCGCGGAACGTCGAGTAGCCGCCGTCGTGGACGAACCCACTGGTCAGCGCGTGGGCGAGGGTCGAGATCGAACCGAAGTCCCCGTAGTACCCCTGCCGTTCGCCGGACAGGGTTGCCCACAGCGCGTGATGGATGTCGTCGCACCACTGCCCGTCCAGGCCGTACCCGCCGGCCTCGGGTGCGGCGACCAGCTTCGGGTCGTTGAGGTCCGACTCGGCGAGGGCGAACAGCGGGCGGCGCAGCTGGGCGCCGAGCCGGTGGACCGCCTCGGCGATCTCCTCCAGCAGGTGCAGTGCCCGGCTGTCCTGAAAGGCGTGGACGGCGTCGAGACGCAGCCCGTCGCAGTGGTAGTCGCGCAGCCAGGACAGGGCGCTGTCGATGATGAACGTGCGGACCTCGTCGGAGCCGGGGGCGTCGAGGTTGACCGCGGGGCCCCACGGAGTGCTGTAGCGGTCGGTGAAGTAGGGGCCGAAGCGGCCGAGGTAGTTGCCGTCCGGACCGAGATGGTTGTAGACGACGTCCATGATCACGCCGAGGCCGCGAGCGTGCGCGGCGTCGACGAAGCGCTTGAGCCCGTCCGGGCCGCCGTAGGGCTCGTGCACCGCGAACAGACCGACGCCGTCGTAACCCCAGCCGTGCCGGCCCGGGAAGGCGTTGACCGGCAGCAGTTCGATGGCGTCGATGCCGAGCTCGACGAGATGGTCGAGCTTGCCGATGGCCGCGTCGAAGGTGCCCTCCGGGGTGAACGTCCCGACGTGCAGCTCGTAGAGCACGCTGCCGGCCAGCGCGATGCCCCGCCAGGTCCCGTCGGTCCAGGGGAAGGTCGAGTGGTCAACCAGCCGCGACCGGCCGTGAACCCCCAGTGGCCCCGGCTGCCAGGCCGATCGGGGGTCGGGCAGCTCCTCGCTGCCGTCGTCGAGCAGGAAGGCGTAGTCCGTGCCATGCTTCGCGGACGGGACGTTGACCCACCACCACCCCCGTTTCCCGGCGGTCATCTCGTGCGTCGAGTCGCCGGCGGAGCCCGCCACGACCAGGCTGACCGTCTTCGCCTCAGGGGCCCACAGCCGCAGGGTGCTCATCGGTCTTGTCTACCTGCCAGAGCCGTCGGACACGCCGTGACGGCGACAATGGTGACGACATCGGTCCCCGGCCGAAGGCGCCCGGCTGCCCGGCATGCCGAGCCGGATGGCACCGAGATGGCAGCGAGGTAGTCCCCGGAGGGGAGGGCAGCCGCCGCGCGATGCCTCCACATCTTGATCGTATGGCACTGTTATGCCATGATTTTGCTGTCGTGATGTTCGACCGGAGGTTCGCTGCACTCCCGCCCCTCCGCCGGGCCTACGACACGCCGTCCCACCTGCGCGTTGATTTTCGGGTCCTCATCGCCCCTACGAGGGATCGCAACTCGCACCAGTGATGGAAGCGCCGCGGGTTGAGGGCGAGGCCCTCATCGCCCCTACCCCGCCGGCGCGTCCTCATGATCCCTACGAGGGACTGCAACATGACGGGCGTGAGCCGGTGCGCGATGTCATTTGCCAGGAGCCTGGGACCAGGGTCTTGCCATGACCTAGGGACCATCTTGCGGCTGCCGGGACCTTGCCGCACGCGCGCTGGAACGCACGGGCGGCTGAACGGTCTGGCTCAGGGTCGGTGAGAGGCAGGCGACCCAGCCGTGAGCCGCCCCTGCCAGCCGGGCCGCGGGCCACCAGATGTTGGCAGGGGCCGGCCTGCCGCGTGCTACGCGCGGACGAGCAGGCTTACTGGGAAGTCGCGTAGCAGCCGGAGCACGTAGGCGGTGCCGCCGTCATGTTTGCGGCCGGTGAGCACGTCCGTCCAACGTCCCTCGGGTAGGGGGATGGTGGTGTCCCGCCAGCCGCCGCCGCGGCGCAGGCCGAGGACGAGGCGGGGCACCACGGTGACGACGGACTCGGACCGGCTGAAGGCGACGACGTTCTCCGCGGCCGAGCCGGAGGCCCACAGCGGCCGGTAGATCGCGTCCGCCCCGAACCATTCGGGATGGTCGCGGCGGGTCCGTAGCGCCCGGGCGACGACGAGCAGCTTCGCCGCGCCGGAGTCGTCGAGGGTCGGCGGGCGCCGCGGCGCACCGGTCTCGGCGGTCGACTCCACACCGATCTCGGCGAGCAGCTTGGTGCGGTCACCGTAGTTGACCGCCCGCCGGTTGTCCGGATCGACGAGGGAGAGATCCCACAGCTCCTGGCCCTGGTACACGTCCGCCACCCCTGGCATGGTCAGCTGGAGCAGCTTCTGGGCCAGCGAGTTCTGCCGGCCCAGCTCCACCAGCGTGGCGACGTACCGCTCCAGGATGCCGACGAACTCGTCGTCCTCCAGCACTGACTCGATGTAGTTCGTCAGGGCCGCCTCGTAGCCGGGGTCCTGGTCGGTCCAGCTCGTGTGGGTCTTCGCTTCCCGGACGGCCTTGAGCATGTACTGCGTGGCCCGGTCGGCGGGCAGCGGCCAGGCGCCGACCAGGGTCTGCAGCAGGAAGTAGACGGTGACCCGGTCGGGCCAGCCCTGCTCGGTGTCGCGGTGGCGTTCCCCGAGCCGCGCGAGCCTGCCGGCCACCTCGGCCCAGCCGCGGGGGTCCTCAGACAGCACCGCGAGCCGGGCCCGCACATCCTCCGACCGCTTGGTGTCATGCGTGGACAGGGTGGTCATCGTCAGTGGCCAGTTTCGCTGGACCGACAGGTTCGCCTCGTGGAACTCGGTGACGGCGCTGCGTGGGTGCCCGGTCGTGAACGCCGGGAAGCGGCCGGGGTTGCCGCCGACCTCGTTCAGGGCCAGCAACCGGGCATACCGGTAGAAGGCGGTGTCCTCGATGCCCTTGGCCATCACCGGCCCACAGGTCTGCTGGAACCGGACGACGAACTCGGCCGGTCCGCCCAGCGCCAGGTCCTCGATAAGATCGACCTCGGTCGCCCGCCCCGGCAGGTGGGACCGGGCCTGCTCGCAGGCGCGGACCACGTGCCCGCGGGCCTCCAGGCTCGGCGTGCCGTCCGGGCGGATGTAGGCCCGGTAGACGTCGAAGGCGGCGAGGATCTCGCACATCGCCTCGTGCAGACCGGTTCGGGTGAGGTCGGCCCGGGCCTCCCTGGCCTCCCCGAGCGCGAGGCTCGTCAGCCGGTCCACCTCGGGCTGGAGCACGCCCGCGAGGACGTCGAGCTTGGCGGCCCGCGCCTCGGCCTCGTAGTCGGGGTCCGCACGGGTGATCTCGCCGTAGAGCACCGCGAGGGGGTGACCCGCCATCGGGTCGAGAAACAGCCGGGTCAGCCGGCCGATCCCCTCGTAGCCGGTGGTGCCGTCGCAGGCCCAGGTGTCCGGCAGCGCCTCGTCATCCTCCAGGATCTTCTCGACGACGGTCCACACCCCGCCGGTGGCCTCCGACAGCCGGCGCAGGTAATCTTCCGGGTCCGCGAGCCCATCCGGATGGTCGATGCGCAGCCCGTCGAAGGTCCCCGCGCGGACCTGTTCGATGAGAATCCGGTGCGTGGCGGCGAACACGTCCGGGTCCTCCTGGCGCAGCGCGGCCAGGGTCGTGATATCGAAGAACCGCCGGTAGTTCAGCTCGGTCGCGGCGACCCGCCACCAGCACAGCCGGTAGAACTGCGCGTCGAGGGTCGCGGCGACGTCGTCGGGGTTGGCGGTGCCCGCGGCGACGGGCAGCACGTGGTCGTAGTAGACGACGACCCAGTCGCCGTCCTCGTCCTGTTCGACGGAGATCTCCCCGGCAGCCAGGCAGTCGGCGAGCCCGGCGCCCAGGATCGGCACCAACACCCGGCCGGGGTTGTCGGGGGAGGCCCAGTCGATGTCGAACCAGCCGGCGTAGGGGGATTCGGGTCCCTCGCGCAGCACCGACCACCAAGCCGCGTTCGTCGTTTCCGGGGCGATCGCCATGTGGTTGGGGACGACGTCGACGATCAGGCCGAGTCCCGCCTTGCGGCACGCGGCGACGAGCCGGCGCAGACCGCCGGCCCCTCCCAGCTCGGGATTGATCTGCCCGTGCTCGACGACGTCGTAGCCGTGGGTCGAGCCGGGCGCGGCCTCCAGCACGGGCGAGAGGTACAGGTGGGAGACGCCGAGCGTGGCCAGGTAGGGGACGACGACCGCCGCATCGGTGAGGGAGAAGTCCAGATTGAGCTGGAGCCGGTAGGTGGCGGTCGGTACCACCCGGTCGGCGCCGTACCCCCCGTCCGGGTGCGTCGGGTCAGCTGACACGGCGCAGCACGACGGTCGAGCGGGCGTCGAGTTCGATGGGATCGCCGGCCTTCACGGCCCTTCCCATGCTCGCGGGATCGAGGGCCGAGTGGAGCAGCGCGGTGTCGCTGAGCCGGGCGTCGACCTCGGCCGTCGACGCCCGGGTGTCGACGACGATCTCCCACGAACTGCCGAAACTGGTCGCCGGCGCCTGGAACCCGACCGGTTCGTGGTGGGCATTGAAGAACAGCAGGAACGAGTCGTCGATGATGGCCTGGCCCAGCGCGTCGGGGTCCGGTATCCCCTCACCGTTGAGGTAGACGCCGAGTGATCGCGCCGTCCCGGACTCCCAGTCGCTGTCGGACATCTCCGTGCCGTCCGGGCGGAGCCAGGCGATGTCCTTGACGGCGGGGTCGTCCTTGACGGCGGGGTCGTCGCCGGAGCGCCCGCCGCTGCCGTCCGCGTCCTGGCCGCCCGCCTGCCCGCCGGTGACCGCCTCGGCCGCGCCGTGCGTCGTGCCGCCCTGCCCGCGCAGCGACTTGCCCTGGAAGAACCGGCGGCGGCGGAAGATCGGATGATCATGGCGCAGCCTTGACAGCATGCCGGTGAACTCGATCAGGTCGGCGTTGCGCTCGGCGTCGGACCAGTCCAGCCAGGAGATCGGGTTGTCCTGGCAGTACGCGTTGTTGTTGCCCTGCTGGGTGCGTCCCATCTCGTCTCCGGCGACCAGCATCGGCACCCCCTGGGACAGCAACAGCGTCGTCAGCAGGTTACGGGTCTGCGCGGCGCGCAGGGACAGGACGGTCGGGTCGTCGGTGGGCCCTTCGACTCCGCAGTTCCACGACCGGTTGTCGTCGGAACCATCCCGATTGTCCTCGCCGTTGGCTTCGTTGTGTTTTTCGTTGTAGGAGACCAGGTCGTGCAGGGTGAACCCGTCGTGCGCGGTGATGAAGTTGATCGATGCCCACGGCCGGCGCCCGCTGTTCTCGTACAGGTCGCTCGATCCGGTCAGCCGGGAGGCGAACTCGGCGATCCCGTGGTCCTGCCCGCGCCAGAAGCCGCGGACGGTGTCGCGGTATTTACCGTTCCACTCGGTCCACAGTGGGGGGAAGTTCCCCACCTGGTAACCGCCCTCGCCGAGGTCCCACGGTTCCGCGATCAGCTTGACCTGGGAGACCACCGGATCCTGCTGGACGAGGTCGAAGAACGATGACAGCCGGTCGACGTCGTAGAACTCCCGGGCCAGGGTCGCCGCGAGATCGAACCGGAACCCGTCCACGTGCATGTCGGTGACCCAGTAACGCAGCGAGTCCATGATCAGTTGTAGCACGTGTGGGTGTCGTACCCGCAGGCTGTTGCCGGTGCCCGTGTAGTCCATGTAGTACTGGGGACGGTTGTCCACGAGCCGGTAGTAGGCGCTGTTGTCGATGCCGCGGAAGCACAGCATCGGACCCATGTGGTTGCCCTCGGCGGTGTGGTTGTAGACGACGTCGAGGATCACCTCGATCCCGGCCTCGTGCAGGTTCTTGACCATTCCCTTGAACTCCTGCACCTGGCGGCCGTGGCCGCCGGAGGCGGAGTAGCCGCTGTGCGGCGCCAGGAACGCGATGGAGTTGTAGCCCCAGTAGTTGCGCAGCCCGCGGCTGACCAGATGCTCGTCATGGACGAACTGGTGCACCGGCAGCAGCTCGATCGCGGTCACGCCGAGCTTGCGATAGTGGTCGATCATCACCGGGTGGGCGACTCCCGCGTAGGTCCCGCGGTACTCCTCCGGCAGGCCGGGATGGTTCTTGGTCAGCCCCCGGACATGCGCCTCGTAGATCACCGACTCGTTGTAGGGCCGGCGTGGCGGGCGGTCCCCGTTCCAGTCGAAGAACGGGCTGATTACCACCGACTTCATCATGTGGGGACCGGAGTCGGAGTCGTTGACGCTGTCGGGGTCGCCGAAGGTGTAGGGGAACACCGCCTGGTCCCAGGCGACCTCCCCGTCGACCGCCTTCGCGTACGGGTCGAGGAGGAGCTTGGTGGGGTTGCAGCGCAGCCCTCGGGCGGGGTCGTAGGACCCGTGGACCCGATAGCCGTAGCGCTGGCCCGGTCCCACGGTGGGAAGGTAGGCGTGCCAGACGAAGGCGTCCCGTTCCCGCAGGTCGATCCGCTCCTCGTTGCCCGCGTCGTCGAACAGGCACAGCTGGACCCGGTCGGCGACCTCGGAGAAGATCGCGAAATTTGTGCCCGATCCGTCGTATGTGGCGCCCAGGGGATAGGGGCTGCCGGGCCATACCTGTGACATACGACCGAAGCCTACGGGCCGAACGGTATTCGCGGGCCGGGGTCGCTTCATCCCGGGTTCGCGGCGCCTGCGATCCTTGAAGATTCTTTGATCGCCTGCTGAACGCCGCAGTCTATCATGGAGTCATGTCCGACGGGACGATCTGGATCGTCATCGCCGGCGCCCTGGTCGTCGGCGAACTACTGACGCTGGACCTGACGCTGGCGATGTTCGCGCTGGCCGCGCTCATCGGGGCCGGTGTCGCGCTGCTCGGCGTCGATCTGGTCTGGCAGATCGTCGCCTTCGTGGTCGCGGCGGGTGGATTCGGGCTGGGGCTGCGTCCGGTGGCGAAGCGTCAGCTGCAACGTACGCCGCCCCTGCTCACGGGTACCGACGCGCTCGTCGGAGAGCGCGCGATGGTGGTGGAGCGGGTCGACGGCGGCGGGGGTCGCGTGAAGATCAAAGGAGAGATCTGGTCGGCCCGGTCCTACCCCACCACCACCGTGCTCGAGGCCGGCAGCGAGGCGCGGGTGCTGCGCATCGATGGTGCCACCGCCATCGTCCACAGTTTCGAGCTCTGACGACCGGGGCCCCGGCGCCCCCGGCGATGCCAGTGGATGTGACAGCGCCGGCATCGGGCCGGCAGGCCTTCAACCGGCCGGCATCGGGCCGGCCGACATCGAGGGGGCTGACAGTGAGGGGTACGCCATGGCAGGAGTGATCGCCGCCGCGATGATCGCGGTGGTCCTACTGATTTTTCTGGTCCGGGCGGTGCGCATCGTGCCGCAGGCGCGCGCGATGGTCATCGAACGGCTGGGCCGGTATCACCGCACGCTGACGCCGGGCCTCGCGATCCTGGTCCCGGTTGTCGACCGGGTTCGTGACCGCATCGACCTTCGGGAGCAGGTGGTCAGCTTCCCGCCGCAGCCGGTGATCACCGAGGACAACCTGGTGGTCGGGATCGACACGGTGATCTACTTCCAGGTCACCGACCCGCGGGCGGCGACCTACGAGATCGCGAACGTGATCCGGGCGATCGAGCAGCTGACCGTCACCACTCTGCGCAACGTGATCGGTGGGATGAACCTGGAGGCGACTCTCACCTCGCGGGACCAGATCAACGGGCAGCTGCGCGGCGTGCTCGACGAGGCCACCGGAAGGTGGGGAATCCGGGTCAACCGGGTGGAGCTCAAGGCCATCGATCCGCCGAAGTCCATCCAGGACTCGATGGAGAAGCAGATGCGGGCCGAGCGGGACCGCCGGGCCGCGATCCTGACCGCGGAAGGCGTCAAGCAGAGCGAGATCCTGCGGGCCGAGGGGGAGAAGCAGGCCGCGATCCTGCGGGCCGAGGGGGAGCGGGAGGCGCAGATCCTCACCGCTCAGGGCGAGGCCCAGGCGATCGACACCGTCTTCCGGGCGATCCACGAGGGTGACGCGGACCAGAAACTGCTAGCCTACCAGTATCTGCAGACGCTGCCGCGGATCGCCCAGGGGCAGGCGAGCAAGTTGTGGATCGTGCCCAGCGAGCTGACCACCGCCCTCGGCGGCCTCGGCGGCCTGTTCGGCGGTGCGGACCAGGCGGACAAGACCGTCGGGGCCCGTCCCGCGCCCTCCGAGGGTCCGTCCGCGGGACCTCCGTAACCGGTTCGTAACTCCCGGGTCTACCGGTCCGGCGGCTCGTCGGTCCGGCGGCTCGTCGGCCGTCGTCGCCTGATCTTTTCGGGTGACCCGCCTCCTCGGATGACCTGCCCGATCGGCCCATCCCGAGCCCGTCACCAATGGTTGGTGCGGACAAGACGTCCGGCCATTTAGTGATACTTCAGGAGGAGGTAGGGCTAGTCCGCTGAGCCGGACCATGGGACGATTCACTCAGCCGAACGGGGGCGGGTCGACGGGCGCAGGGGAAGGCGTTCCTCGTCGACGGAGGTCCCGCGTGGTCGCAATGTCCCCGACAGCTCGTGAGCTGTCATCCGGCTCGTCGTCCTTCGCCGTGCCGGGCAAGCTGGCGGTTCTCGCCTGTCCGCCGGCGCTGTGCCCGCACCTGGAGTTCACCGTGTCCGGCGTTCTGTCGTCGCCAGTGTCGTTGACCTGGACGGCGCAGCCCGGCATGCCCGGATTTCTCTTCGCCGGGCTGGAGTGGCGGGCGTCGCCTGCTACCGCGGGGCGGGTGGCTGGCGCGCTGCGCCGGCTCGGGCATGTCACGTTCGAGACCGTCGAGGGACCCTCACCAGGGTGTGACGCCGAGCGGTACTCCTACACCCCCGATCTAGGGCTGCACCGCGCCGCGATCGCCGCGAACGGGGACGTCGTCGTGGGGGAGGCGGCGCTGCGGGCTCTGCTGGAACGGGGGGAAGCCCGGGAGACGCTCTCCCGGGGCCTGCACCGGCTGCTCGGAACCGCCTGGGACGACGTGCTCGAACCGCTGCGCCGGGGCGCC
>NZ_CDWWXA010000013.1:56254-60328 GCF_977971845.1 Frankia sp. CeCAU1
GGCCGTGCCGTCCGGCTGCCGCGGGAGAGCTGCCGGACGTCGGCCGGGCGGGCTGGCGGGGTGGACGAGGCTCCTGGGCCGCGGAAGATCAGTGCGGCAACGTCGTCGGTCAAGGCCAGGGGATTCTCCGGGGCGTCTGAGGGCCGAGGGTGTGGTGAAGCCCACATCGGGGTAGCGCGGGTCTGACGGGCACATACCCCGGCGGTCGTGCGTTGTGGGTTGCGCACGACTACGCACAACTTCTCTGGGAGTTACTTCAGTGGCCACCGATTACGACACCCCTCGTACAGCTGACATCGAGGACGCCTCGGAGCAGAGCCTCGAGGCCCTCAAGGCTCGGCGGGCGGACGCGGCGGCTGATCTCGGTGACGACGTTGATCCGTTCGAAACCGAGCTCGGCCTGCCCGGCGCCGACCTGTCGGGCGAGGAACTGAACGTCCGTGTGCTGCCGCGCCAGGCCGACGAGTTCACCTGCACGCAGTGCTACCTGGTGCATCACCGCAGCCAGCTCGTGGACGAGCGACGGATGATCTGCCGGGACTGCGCGGCCTGACCGACCGCATGGTCTGATCGGCTCTCGATCAGTCTCCACCGCCGATGACAGCTCCACGATCAGTTCGGGCTCGACCGCTACCGGCGGTTCGGGCTCGTCTGGTCCGGCTTCTCACCCGACCAGAACGCCGGCGTCCCGCAGGCGTGCCACGGCTCGCTCGTCGTCGCCCGGGCGCAGGTTGACGAACCTGGTGAGGTCGAGTGGCAGCAGCACCTTCAGGCCCCGCAGCCGAGCATCCAGCGCGCTCTCCTGGACGCAGTAGTCGCCGGCCAGCCCGACGACCACCACCGTCGACACGCCCAGCTGTGCCAGCCGTTCACCGAGCACCGTGGCGGCCCGCCGCCCCGATGCCGGGTCACGCACCGAGAAGGCCGAGTAGCCGTCGCTGCCGTCGACCCCCTTGCGGATCACCTCACCCCTGACGATCAGGTCGGGATGGAACTGGGCGCCGGGGGTGTCCCCGACGCAGTGCGGCGGCCAGATCCCGCCGCCGGTGACGAAGTGCGGGGTCTCGTGCGGGTGCCAGTCCTGGCTGTAGAAGACCGGGGAGCCGGCGGCCACCGCCGCGGCGATCTCCGCATTGATCCCGGCGATGATCTGCTCACCGCCGGCCACGTAGAGGCTGCCGGCCGGATCGGTGAAGTCGTTCTGCACGTCCACGATCAGCAGGGCGGTCCCCGGCCCGTAACGCTGACTCATCGTCGTGTCCCCTCCGCCGCGCTCCGCCCTCGCGTCGCGGTGTACCCACCTCTCCCGGTGTACCAATCTGTCCCGATGCACCCGTTCATCTCGATGCACCCGTTTATTCCGATACGCCCGTCTGCCCCGGTGTACCCGTCCGTTCGGTACGACCACACTGTCACATTTTCGACACGCCCGCGTCGATATCCCTGATCATGATGGTGTGTCGGCTTAGGTTCGCAGGATGCGTAGTCGAGACTACGGGCCGGACGTCCTGGCTCCCGCCGCCCGTCCGCGCCCGGTGCGCCCGTCGGAGGTCGAGCTCGAGCGTGACCTCGTGGTCGAGGACGTGGCCACCGGTTTCTGCGGGGCCGTGGTAGGCAGCGAGAACGGTGGGGTGACGCTGGAGGACCGCCACGGCATCCGGAGGGTCTTCCCCCTGGAACCCGGCGCCTTCCTGATCGAGGGCGCGCGGGTGACCCTCGTGCGTCCCCGCCGCGGGACCCCGGCCCCCGCGGCGCGCACCGCGTCCGGGTCCGTGGCGGTGCCCCGCCACCGGGCCAGGGTCGCGCGGGCGAGCCGTATCTACGTGGAGGGTCTGCACGACGCCGCCTTGGTCGAGCGGGTCTGGGGTGACGACCTGCGCATCGAGGGGGTGGTGGTGGAGAGCTTGGACGGGGTCGACGACCTGCCGTCGGTGGTCGCGGGGTTCCGCCCGGGGCCCGGCCGCCGGCTCGGCGTGTTGGTGGACCATCTCGTCCCGGGGTCGAAGGAGAGCCGGATCGCCGCCTCCGTCGCCGGTGACCACGTCCTGGTGACCGGTCATCCCTACATCGACATCTGGCAGGCGGTGAAGCCGGCGTCGGTCGGCATTCCCCGCTGGCCCGAGATTCCCCGCGGCCAGCCCTGGAAGGAAGGGGTCTGTCAGGCCCTCGGTGTGGAGGACCCGGCGCAGATGTGGCGCCGGATCCTGGCCTCGGTGGACAGCTACACCGACCTTGAGGTGGGCCTGCTCGGCGCGGTGGAACGACTGATCGACTTCGTCACCGGCTGACGGCCGGGCCCGGGCGGCCCCCGTACGCGCGCCGCGCAGCCGACCGCGTACGGTCACTTCCGGTGGGGACGGGCCCCCTCCGTAGGCGGGAGACACCGAATGCCGGCACGGATCAGACCATCGATCCTGCTTCGGATCGTCGGTGCGGCCGTCGTGGCCTTGGTCGCCGTGGCCCTGGTAGCCGGGGTGGCTCTGCATCTCGTGGTGGGCGGGTCCGCCGGGGCGGGCGCACCCGGCCTCCGGCCCGGCGTGGACGGGACCTCACCAACCGCCCTGTCCGGCCGGAAGGTCGTCCTCGATCCCGGGCACAACGGAGGAAACGGCGCCGCCGCAGGGTCGATCAACCGGCGGGTTCCGGCCGGCGGTTTCGACAAGGAATGCGACACCGTCGGCGCCGAGACCGACAGTGGTTACCCGGAGCACGCCTTCACCTTCGACGTCGCTGGGCGGGCGGCGGCCATTCTGCGCTCCCGGGGCGCGAGCGTGATCCTGACGCGCGACAACGACTCCGGGGTGGGCCCGTGCATCGACGAGCGGGCCCGCATCGGCAACCGGACCTCGGCCGACGCGGTGGTGTCGATACATGCCGACGGGGGACCGGCGGACGGGCGCGGCTTTCATGTCATCGCGCCCGCGCTCAGCCCGGACCGGGCCAACGCACCGATCCTAGCCCCGTCGGCACGTCTCGCGGCGATGGTGCGATCCGCCTTCGGCCGGGCCACCGGGCAGCCACTGGCGGACTACCTGGGCGAGGATGGTATGACGATCCGCTCCGATCTCGGTGGGCTCAACCTCTCGCGGGTGCCGAAGGTCTTCCTGGAGTGCGGCAACATGCGCAACCGCACCGATGCGGCCGAGTTCGCCGACCCGGCCTGGCGGGCCCGGGCGGCGGCGGGCCTTGTGGACGGGATCACGTCGTTCCTGCTGGGGGACGAGGCGTCCTCGCCCGGCCCGGGCTGACCCGGCTTCGTCCGGCGATGGGCGCGGCGGGCGGCCGGGCCCATCGCCGGATTTCCGGGCGGCCCACCGCCCACCGGCCGTCGCACACGCAGAGGGCCACCCGTGACGGGTGGCCCTCATAGGACGGTCAGAATGTGTCTCGCGGTGGGCGATACTGGGATTGAACCAGTGACCTCTACCGTGTCAACTGGGCGCGTGTGATCCCGCCCGTGTCTCACGGGCGGGATACCCTCTCTGCTGCATGCGGTTGGGGGTCCGACCAGTCGCGAAAATTCCCGTCGTTCGCTGCCCGTCCCGGGCGGTCTCGCTCGCGGATTCGTTCGCAGATCCGTCGTCCGGCACCGGGCCGCGCCCACGTCCCGCCGGCCCGCATAGCAGAGGCCGGGATGGCGGTGGGGGGCACGGTGCCCGCTGCCGGGCGCACGCCCCGACCCCGACCGGCGTTCCGCCCACGCCAACTCCGAGACCATGGCAGGCGCCGAGGCTACTCGCGTCTGGCTGATGCCCCTGGGACGGATCCCGCCGGCCCGCTGGGCGAGCCACGCGGCGCTGTAGGCGCCGGTGGTGGCCGGCATGGCGATCAGGTAGGAGTAGCCGATCCCGGCCCGCCGCCAGCCCAGGGCGTACGGGGCGCACCAGTCGGCCTCAACCGCGTAGCGGGCCACTGCCGCCGCGTCGGCCGGTTCGACCGCCACCGGCACCCAGCCGGCCAGTCGGTGACCGACCGCCGCCGGCCAGGGGGCGGGAAGAGCCCCAAGAGTCCCACCACCAGCCCCGTCCGCGCCCTGCCCACCCCATCGGCGCTGGTATCTGGGAGGCAGGGGGG
>NZ_CDWWXA010000013.1:60823-61954 GCF_977971845.1 Frankia sp. CeCAU1
GTCCGCGCCCTGCCCACCCCATCGGCGCTGGTATCTGGGAGGCAGGGGGGAGCCGCGGGACTCTCGGGACTCTTGGGACTCTCACTCACCGTGACCACCGTGGTGGGGGTGGCCTCGGCGGGAGGATGGGACGGCACCCCGCGCCGACAGGGTGCTCCTCGGACAATAATCAGTCGTTATCAACCCAGTAGCTGAGGATGTATCTGTTTCCAGGAATTATCGTCAGATAGACTTCGCATCGTGTCCCGTCTCCCTCAATGCTAGTGCGGGTCGTACGCGCAACAGGGACACCCGGAGGAATGTCGAGCGCGGTGGTCTCATTGGGAGTCGGCATTCGCATTGTCGTCAAGTCATGATAAAGCTTAGCGACATGCCCAAAATCCTCAAGTTCCTGGTCGTCCCCTTCGGGGATATCGGCAGGATCCGGTAGCCGAGAGTTCTCAACGAATCGCAGGGGATAGTAGCTATCGCCGATCATTGACGGTCTGTCGTCAACCCACATGACTCGCCTACGAGCCAGGACGTGGGTTTGGTCGCCTTCTAGTCCCAGCAAGCTTGCGATTTCGTCGTCGGCCTCGATGGTCTCGCAGGTGACGACCTGATGAGCCCGCCGGATACCCTGTGCCTCAACCATTGTGGTGAAGGCGTCAGTACCTGAGCCGAGGCGGATCTTCCGTGACCCGAACTTATTCGCTTCGTAGATGATTGGCCGTTCACTGGGAACGAAAACGCCCCGCCCTTGTTCGGAGACAAGAAGTCCCTCATTACGGAGTACACCTATCGCGCGTCGAATGGTGCTTCGCCCCGTACGGTATGTGTCGATAAGATCACTTTCGCTAGGAAGCTGGGAGCCAGGCGCAAGCTCGCCAGTCTGGATCTTGCGCCGCAAGATCGCGGCTAGCTGCTGGTACTTCGGCCGGTTCGGATCATGGGTAGTGATCCTCATCGCTGTCCACCTCCTCGTTCGAGTCCTCATCAGCTTATGCGCACAAGCGCTTGACAGGACAGCGTGCAAGGGGTGAGACTCTGCGACATCGACTTGTGCGCATAAGCGCACGAGGTGTCGGGTGGAACGAAAGGGCCTCAGCGGGTAGCAGCCCGCTGAGGCCCGGTGCACCTCCCTGAACCGCC